>JAYRNY010000967.1:0-2956 GCA_041911975.1 bacterium
ACCGACACCGATAGTGCCGGGCGGAGTCGCAGAGACGAACAAAGTCTTGGGAATGGTCATTTCGCACGATCCGACTTGTGTGCAGTATTTTACTTTTGCACGCGAATCCGGGTGATTGGCAATGCTAGAATTCTAGCTCACTTGCCTTTGTTGACATCGTTGCACGGCAGACCAGCGGGCAAGCAGCTTTTGGAATCCTGGCCGCACAAGCAATCCGTGCCGTTGAGAATATCACAGCCGACCGAAGGCGAGACAATATGAAGGGCCACATAAGATCACTTTTGAAAAGAATACCGGTCGTGCGCAGATATGGACCGCACATTCGCTCGATGTTGACTGCAACTAGCGCTGTACAAAGTGTTCCTGCGGCGCCTGCCCCGGCAAAAGAACCGCTCACAGCAGCTCAAATCTCCGACATAGTGCAAAAGTTTGTCACTGCCCCAGGCGGTGAAAGAGAGCTTTATAATGCGCTAAGAGAGCGCGACATCTTTGTTCTCAACGATCATTATTACCGCCCTTTTGTAAACTCGAAAAATCTGCCCGAAGACTTCTGGAAGCGGCGTTCGGCAATGCCGGGGCTTACCATCGACACGCAGGGATGTCTTGATTGGGCGCGAACATCTTTGAACGAGTACGTTTGCGAACTGCGCTCTTTTTTGCCTATCGACAAGAAGGACCATTCAGACTCCAAGCTTTATCTAATAAACGGAACATACATGGCTGTTGATGCGCATGTCTACTATGCGCTTATCCGTGTTTTGAAACCCAAACGAATAATTGAGGTGGGTGCTGGTTTTTCCACGTTGTTTGCCTATGAAGCGCTTGAGCGTGGCCGTTTATTGGATGAGACAGAACTGCATGTGGTCGAGCCTTTCCCTGATGCAATCGTTTCTTCCGGACTTGATTCGGTAGCCAGAGTGAAAAAGAACTTCGTCCAGGATGTAGACCCTGCCTATTTCGATCAGCTGGAAGCAGGGGACATACTGTTTATCGACTCGACTCATACGGTAAAAGAAGGCGGCGATGTGCTCTATCTCTACCTCGAGATTTTGCCTCGATTAAAGCCGGGTGTATTTGTTCATGTCCACGATATATGTTTGCCTGAGCCATATCCTCCGTGTTATCTCGACTACGGCTGGTTCTGGAACGAGCAATACTTGTTGCAAGCTTATCTGGTCAACAATTCCAAAGTACAAATCATCTGGCCGGGCAATTATCTGATGTGTGAGCAGCCCGATCAGATGTTGTCACTGTTCCCGGAAATCAATGACATGCGTGCGGTTTATCCGCTGTCCGCACCGTCCGCTTTCTGGTTCAAGACCGTCTAACCAGTATTCCTCTCAGTTTTTTGAACTCACCAATGAGCACTCTTCGCTTTGTTTGTGAGCACTTGCATCGGGTTGCCCTCCTGCTAGCGGCTGCCCCATGATGCGCCTTTTGCAGTTCATTGCAAATAGCACCGTGTGATATGCAGCCAACTCTAATTGCGCAATGATGCGTCTTTTGCGTTTCATCGCAAATAACTGCGCCTGATGAGAAGCCAACCTACATTTTGAAGCAGCTTTGCTGAACCAGCGGTACAGATGGAAGGTGAGCAATACTTTTAGAATATTAAGATCTCGCTGTCCACCGGTCAGTTCCCGACTGGCGTCATGTGCCTGGCGGATCATCAGTGCTGTTACAGCATCGAAATAGTCGAGATATCTACTTTCGATGAACCAATCAGGATCCAGATATAGGCTTGTTGCGATGAAAAGCATGGCACGTTTATTGTAGTTTTTGTTTTTGTGATACAGGACAGCCTTGCCATAGTGGTGCCACAATTTTGCAGCCATGGTGCGAATCTCGGCACCATAAATTGGCTCGTCTTCGCGTATGACTTTGTCTGTGTAGTACTTGAGCGCTCGGTACAACTTAAGAGGTGATTCCATTTCATTACCTTCGTGATACCTGATTTTGCACAAAGGTTCTGAGATGGAGAGGTAAGGTGAAATCTTGGCGATACGCCGCCACATGTCGGTATCTTCAAAGCGGCTCAATTTGGGGTCGAACAAACCGACTTTGTCGAAAACTTCCCTGCGCACCATTACGGTCGGCAAGCAGATGGTTAGTGGAATATACAACGCGATATCCTTGTAGATCCATCCGCCGGCAGTTGCCTCGTAAACATACGGGTGAAAATTTCCATCAAAATCAATATTGAATGCTGAAGTATATGCGGCTGAATAGGATGGATTTTCATCCAGCGCTTTCACTTGCACCGCCAATTTTTCCGGCAAATACATGTCGTCGGAATCTAAAAAGGCGATATATTTTCCGCGTGCCTTGCTCAAAGCGCGATTTCTTGCTCTGGAGCGCCCACGATTGGACTGATGAATGTAGACTATCTGCTGGCTGTTGAGCCCCTCCACCATTTTTCTGGTATCGTCCGTAGAGCCATCATCAACGACGATAATTTCAAAATCACGGTAAGTTTGATCGAGGCAACTCAGCAGAGCCTGTTTCAGCAATGCGCTGCGATTATAGGTAGGAATGATAATGCTGACGGTGGGCAACCTGACGCTCCTCAAACGGGATCTTTCATTGCTTCCGGTAAAAGATTCCTGAAGATCTTGGTGACCACATTTCGTTTGTACAAGTATTTTGGCCCGCGAAATGCCGTCGGCTCATAGAGAATTGCAAGCAGTGCGTGCCAGGCCGCTACATACCGCGCATTGCCGGCAACCTGACAGGCATGATAGTGAGCCCAGCTGTATGCACGCCGTTTTAATTTGCGAGCAGCCACGGGCAAATCCTTTGATCGATAAATTCTATCGACAAGCTCGATGTCCTCATCAGACATTGCTCTTCCCTTGCCTGTGGAGGTCAAAGATGTCGCATGCACCCTGTAACTGGCCAGTACCTTTGGCAATCTTTTAAATGGACCTTTCAAGCCCATTCGCAGCCAGAAATCAAA
>JAYRNY010000968.1:0-6102 GCA_041911975.1 bacterium
AGCGTTTTATCTCGCTTATCGTGACAGAGAGGACAGGTTAGACCCGACACGCTTTCAAAGTGCCAAACGGGAGACATTTTTTGAAATGGAGTCGCGTTTGTCATCGCTCTGTCCACTTGAAGATTGTTTGCGTTTCCTTCACCCCACTCAAGTGGTTTTCTCAAAACCATCCAGCCAGTGATTTCCACACTAGTTTGCCCTGGAAACACTTATACGTCAAATGACGGTTCAGTTCTGCTTTGGGTGGCATGTCAATATGATAAAGTTTTTGGATAAACTAGGCTGGAGATAACTTGACCAGCACTGCTCAGGTCCTGCTATTCAGCTTTCAAGATTCTGACGATTTCTTCGATCTGGGCTCTGTGGACTTTTTGGTGCGGTGCGGCAAAAACAAGCCATTGTTTGGCAGTGAGTGGACCAAACCATGGATGCGTGTAGGTGGCATCTGGAAAGGCTTCGAGCTTTGCAGTGCTGGCTGTGCGGGTGAACTTCTCTGTCATTTGTTCGAAACGAGTCAGAAGATCCGTGGGAGCAACATCGGGATTTGGCTTCATGTTTTTGATAGAACCCGGAGGCAGATTTGTCTCGCCTTTCGAAAGCGCAATCAAGACGCTGCGGATCGAAGTGCCTGCGATAATGAGATGTTCCACCGCCATTGCCACCGACCAGAAGCGCGAATTGTCTTCCATTCCACGCTGACGTCTTACCAGGCGTTTTTCGCAAAATTCTTCTTTGCTGAGCGTGCCTGCAATCTGCAGGATCTTTTTTGATTCTTCCGCGAAATCGCTAATTGCTTGATCTTTGCTGACTGTAAGAAAACGATAGGGAAAGATAATGTATTTCGCCAGCGCCCATTCGTAAAACGGTAATCCAGCTCCTGGCTCTCCAAGTCGTGGAGATTGGGATGTAGTTTGAACCGGTGCAACACCTGTTGCATGATCTGCCATGAGGAAGTTCTCCTTATCAGTGTGCAGGTGATTTAAAGCGAAGACAACTTCGACTTCTGCTATTTGGACTGAATCTCTTTTATGAAGCCGAACACGACAAAGTCCGGCGACGGCGCAAAATCTATCTGCTCATAGCGCTGGTAGCCTCTTCGCTCATACATCGCTTTTGCCGTTTGCATCAACTGCGTGGTGTGAAGTGTGATGTGGTCAAAACCATTTTCAGCAACAAATCGTTCGCATGTGGCGATCAGTTCGTCTGCGATCTTCAGATTGCGATATTGCGGAAGAACCGCAAGCAATCGCATTTCAGGAAACTTGTTTACGACAATATGATCGCCAATTTTCCATTCGTATGGCGCACAAACAATGGCACTGCCGACAATTTTGCCGTCATATTCAGCGACAAATCTTGCCAGCAGAGGATCGAAGAGAATGGTCTTTCTTGTTTCCTCTTCATAGTGCTGCCAGTATTCCGGCTGGCGCTCGCTTGCGAATTCTCTATAAGAAGTACGGGTAACATCAGCCATTGCTTCCCGTTCGCTGTCGGCTGCCAGTCTGATGCGTGTTTTCGTTTTCATAAGAGCCACTTGAAAGTACTTGTTCTGGGTGTTGGTTTTACCCACTTGCAAAATGCAAGTGCTCTTATCTTAGTAAACCTACTTGCATTTTGCAAGTAGTTGTTACAATAGGGCTATATGGCACATTCAGATACCACACCCCGGTCCCCTTGCGTTTTCAGTAATGTTCTTGACATTATTGGAGATCGCTGGACTTTACTCGTTATTCGCGACATGTTTTTCTTTGGAAAGCATGAATATAAGGAGTTCTTGAGAAGCCCAGAATCGATAGCGACCAACATTCTGGCAGCCCGACTGCAAAAGCTGACCTGCGCCGGAATTATTGCCGAAATGCCACATCCGGACAACCGATCTCGAAAGCTGTATTACCTGACTGAAAGTGGCAAAGACCTGCTGCCGCTCTTGATTGAAATAGCGCGTTGGGGCGAGAAACATCTGCCCGCCCATGAAATCATGAAGCCTCTTTTCGATGTCATCCGGCGAGATGCCGGGGCTTTTCAGAAAAAGGTCTTGCGCGATTTGCGCACCTGGGAACGCGCCAATCTCAACGACTGAAAAGTTTTAACTCCAGAATTGAACTTTTTGGAGAGTGCCTACGTATTAGTAGGTAGGGACCTTTGAGTCGAAAAACTTATGAGAAATATCGCGCGAGCGTCTGAAGCGGCAACCCCATCCGCCTTTCGAGTCGTATTCCTGGCTCTGACGCTACTTTTATCACTGCCGGCATCGGCACAGCAAAAGGGCGTCTTCGATTTGCGCCCGTTGACTCCTTTACCTGCCGATTTTGCAAGCGAAAAGGCAAGCAGCAGTTTGGGAAAACAGCCCTACAGGCTTGGTGCCACAAGAGTTCGCGTCAAGCTCGAAGAAGAGCAGCCCGCACAGGTGCCGGCAGTTGCACCTTCTTTCAGGCAGGAAATCCCCAGACCCGATAGGTTGACGGGCTCGCTAACCGGGGACGCTATTCGGATGTATGGCGGCAATCCTGCTCTCGATGTTTTCCAGCAAAACCCTTTGATTTTGCGCGGCAGAACACAGACAGGCGTCCGGCTGCTCTCGGATTACGATGTCGAGCTGATCGTGGACAGTTCTCAATCAATGCGAAGAATGGACTGTCCGGGAGGTCTATCGCGCTGGGATTGGTGTGGTGTTCAAGCAAAAGATTTGGGTCGCCAGTTGCATCCATATGTCCCCCGGGGTTTGACAATCACAGCGTTTGCGCGCTATTTCGAGGTCTATCGCAATGCTACGCCTGAGAACGTAGCCGACCTATTTGCCAATCCTAATTTCCGCAGCGGAACCAGGCTTGCCGAGGCTCTTACCTTCAGGCTCAATGAGTTTTTCTTGCACCGGAGCCCCAACTCAAAACCGCTCTTAATCGCCGTCATAACAGACGGAGTTCCTCGCCCGCAAGAGGAGCCAGAGATGGTGGCGAACAGCATAATCAATGCCAGCAAGCTAATGAAAAACCCACGCGAAGTGAAAATCGTCTTTTTTCAAATCGGCGCCAGAGCGAAATTCGGTCAGGCCTTCCTCAAATATCTCGACAATGGTCTGGTCAAAAATGGGGCTCGCTATGACTTCGTTACATCCGTGCCTTTCGAACATCTGACCCAGGTTGGTCTTGCACAAGCGCTTATAGAGTCGATTGAACAATTTGCGGCAGACTCAGGCAATTCACGTATCCGCTGATGGCATCGAGGTGATGGCACGTTGCCAGTGAGCTGCAGCTTGAGACGAATGTGAAACCGTCAAAAATTAAACGTATTTATGCCTTGCGCGCCTTGCCTTCACGGGCGCGTCTTCGTTTGATGAATACATCGATTTGAAAGCGGGTAAAAGCCGTATAGCTTCAACTCCAATGGTTTTTAACTATGTCAGAAACAACATCTCGTGCTGCCATGACTGACCTGATTTCCGACCTCTGCGACAAGCATGGCCTGCGTGCCTTTCGAGACCAGATTGCTGCTGTTATTCGTCCAGCCACCGACATTTTCCTCACGCCTTCATCGATGGATGAAATTGCTATGGGCGAATCGCGCTTTGGCGGATTGCCGGACTTGCCCACTAATGACAGAGGCGTCTGCTGGCGTGGTACGCATTGGCCGGAGGTAGATGGACACTCTCCCGAGTTTCTCGCTCAGTTAGATTTGAAGCAATTGCACGCATTCGAGGCTTGCGCGCAGCTTCCTGCTACGGGCTGCCTGCTTTTCTTTTTTCAGAACAGCGAAAAATCCGGAGCAACAGGTCGTTTGGGTGGTTTCAGAGTTTTGTACACGAACGAAGAAAAACTACATCGTCCGTCTGAAGGCTGGGAAATGCCTGAGAATTTGCAGTATCGCCCTGCAAAATTGAAATTTTGCGATTCGTGGAAGCTGCCCTACCCAGGTCATTCGGCGATTCAAAAGCTGGCAATGGGGCAAGAACTGGTCGATCGCTACAACGAGCTCTACCGCTATTGGCGAGGTTTTCATGGTATCTGCATGCCTGGAGCTGCCAGAGCGTGGCTCTTTGGCTATGATGACAGATTCAACTGTCCTGAATATCCTGAACAGGAACCGCCGCCGAAATTAGTATCGGAAGTCGGTAGTGACGGCTGGCAGCACTTGTTGCAGATAGCTGATGAGTTCCATTTGATTGGCATGAGGATTGGAGACCTGGGTCATCTCAATTTTCATGTTCATCCGGATTACATGGCGGCCTGTGATTTCGACGGCACCTACATTTCGATGGAATCAACTTAAATAGAGACAAAGCAGAGGATTTGCAATGATCGACAAAGCGCAAGCAGAAGAGATCGCGAAGTACCATTTATTTCCGAAGGAGCCAGGTGGCGAGAAGCGCGAAATCACAAAGTGTGATGAACATCCATTTGGTTGGATGTTTTACTATTACGTGGATCCTAATTTAGACGGCGTCAACAACAGTTTTATCGTCGAAAGAGATGGAACGGTTGGTCACTTCGGCTACAAGGGTCATGAGAAAGAACATGGGTTGAGAGTATACGAAGCGTTTTGGAAATTGAGAAATGATTTCGCTGCAGCAAAGGAGTTAGCGAGCCAAAAGAAATTCGAAGAAGCAATAGCCGGCCTGGAAAAATGTCTGGCGAAGCTAAATGCGGATCCACTTTTGGAGGGGCGGCGCGGCTCCAGCGAAAATGTGACTATGACAATCGAATACCTAAATGCTTTAGGGAATATGCAGCGGCAGGCAAAAAATCTAGATGCTGCTGAAGCGACTTTGCTAAAGGCTAAACGGATTCTCGACGACTGGTCGCCTGTTGCTCAAGTTGGATCGCTTACGCAGCGTTTGCCGGTATTGGAAAGTTTGATGACACTGCGCAAAGAGCAGAAAAAGTCGGTTGAGCAAGATCGCGTGAAACGCGAGATGGCGACCGCACACCGCACGCAGAAAGAGCACAGCAAGGCACAGGAACTTCTCGAGCAAGTGCTGCAAAGGCGGAGTGAAAATCATTCGGAAGCACACCCCGCAGTCGCTGAGACGCTTACGGATCTCGCTTTTTTGAAATGCGATCTGGCTCAATTCTTTGAGGCGCAGCTGTTCCTTGACCGTGCAATGAAGATCTGGGAACCACTCTTGCAAAACCACGATGAATTGAAGAAACATGCAACAGGTGATTTCACAGTGTCGGAGTTCATGCATGCGGCCGCTGCAACGATGGAGTGCTACGCAAGCAACATTTTGATGCGCCAGGGCAAAAGAGATGAAGCCACTGCACTCCGCCAGCGAGCGAAAGATTTTACGTCGGCCGGCGTAACTTAATGTTCAGTCGACGCCATGCTTCCGCCTTTGCGGTTGTGCGCTCGAAGCATGGCGTCGACATTAGAACCATGATCACGGATGGAACTTAGCGCTGATCGTTTAGCACGTGCGGTATTCGACATCGCCTAATTGTTCCAATAGTTTGATCAGTTGTTCTTGACCTTCCTGGTTGGTTGTGTCAATGCATTCACCAATGCTTATCAAATGCTTTGGCTCGTGAAAAAAGTAGTGGTGAATAAGGGGGGACAGTTCGCGCAGAGGATCATCGTGATGTTTTACCATGCGTGAGAGATCGGTGACGATGATACCGTCGGCAGTATTGAGCGCCTCCAGTGCGTCGTGCAATCCTACTTCTGGAGCGACAGTGTCATGATCGAAGACCGCGACAATCTGGTGCCCTCTGTCCTTGCAAAATTGTTGGATTTTGCTCGTCTGCTCGTTAGCTCCATTGATCTGGTTTGCTCTTACGTAAGCAATCAGCTTCAGCGACTGCCCTCTGTGGTGAATTTTGTCAAAGAAGGACGACTTGCTGGGGCATGGCGAAGCACATTGACAATGCTCTCTCATAGAGCGGAGTCTCTCTAGATGGTCTTCTTTTGAGTGGTCGTGCGGAAACATCTTTTCGATTAAGCGACTGACAATATTTGTTCCAGTCAATTTCGTTGTCCTCATGCAGCTAGTGCCATTCATCATAAGGGTGTCCAGTTAGTGCTGTCACCTCCATAAGCATGGGGACTGTATCATCCCTAGGAATGAGATTTTCTGATTTTGACCGTGGGGCAAAGCTATCCGGATAT
>JAYRNY010000969.1:0-4364 GCA_041911975.1 bacterium
AAACTGACGCGCGAAGGAAAACCGCAGATTATCAAAACAGTTCACAACATGGGTTACAAACTCGAGCTGGAATAATTGTTTCCAGGCGTGTCCGTGGCTCGCGGACACCGGGCGGCATATAAGCCGCCCCTACAGTTGAGAGGGCACGTTCTGGCGCATTGTATGCGCACCTTATGGGCGTGGCGGCGGCTAGCTGGCGATCCCATGTATGCGTGCATGGCATCGCTCCTACGATTGTTTAATAGGAATTCGCAACCAGAAGCTGCTTCCTTTGCCGATCTCGCTGTCAACGCCAATCTTCCCATTGTGACCTTCGACAATTGCTTTGCAAATTGCCAGGCCTAAACCTGTGCCTTGCTTTTCTTGCTTGTCTTCGGGATTAACTTGCTGGAAGCGGACGAAAATCTTGTCTTTAAATTCCGCTGGAATGCCTCGCCCTTGATCGGTGACTCGTATCTCCAGAGTCTCGCCTTGAACTTCAGCAGCCAGTTTTACAGTACTGTCAGCGGGCGAGAATTTGACAGCATTGCCCAAAAGATTGATAAGTACCCTCACCAATCGCTCTTGATCGCCAGCGAACGTGATTGGTGTTTCTTGTACTTCGATATTGACTTTCGAATTTTTGGAAAATTCACTGACAGATTCAGCCGCTTCATCAAATACTTCCTGCAGCACGCAATCTGAGAATTTCATTTCCATCTTGCCGGCTTCCATTTTCTCAATGTCGAGCAAATCGTTAATCAAATTGATCAGGCGCTTTGTGTTCCTCTCTGCACCATCAACTTGCAATTTAGCTTTGTCGGGAATCTCGCCCAGCGCGCCCATAGACATGAGCGACAGCGAAGCACGGATTGATGTAAGCGGCGTGCGCAGGTCGTGTGCCACCATGGCCATCAATTCTTGTTTGCGACGAGCGGCTTCTACTAACGCATCAGCCATCTTGTGAAAAACTTTGTCTAGTTTTGCAATTTCATCAGCGCCACCAACAAAAGGATTGAGCGTCTGACCATGCGCCAGATGCTCGGTGTTGTCCATCAGTACATTCAGACGGCTGGTGGTCGTTTTATTGAAAAACAAAGCTAGCAAAACAGCCAGAACAATATTGACCATGACACCGACTGCCAGGCAGCGTACAACGAGATCCTTCGCCTGTGCAGCGGCTTCCGGATTGACGTGCTCTGCTTTTTCTTGTTCTTTGGAAAAACGCTGGATCTCAGACATCAATTCTTGAATCATGTTGTTCAATTCTTGACGCGAGTTTTTCAGTTGGGAAACAGACTCTCCCTCGCTGATAAGCATGCTTGCTTGTCCGAGAATTTTCAGTCCGGCATTGCTGACTCCTTCGACGCGATCGAGCGACGCCGCTTGATTTGGGCTGTCTCTGAGCATCACTCTTAGTGTTCTTATCTTTTCAGGAATGCTGTTGGAAAGATCTTGAAATCGCTCGAGAAATGTCTGGCTGTCGCTCAACTGGTACATGTAAAGCGCCATGCCGGCATCGATGAAATTGCGCAATACGCTGTTCGATTCGGCAAGAATTAACTTCGAGTGCGATTCCCTCAGGGTTTCCGCTTCCGCCTGACGCAATAGCACAGTCAAAGTGGCAACAAAGACGAACTGGAAGACGAGCGGCACTGCCACCAGTATTAGAGCCTTGTGTTTCAGTTGCAAAGAAACTTTCACGGACTGCCTGTATTCAAGAGCCTGGAGGCTCGACGCCTAATTTTACAACCATGAGCAGACATGGCAGGTACCCTTGGGTGCCTGCCTGTCTCCTTCCGTTCCCCGGTAGAAAATCTCCTAATGTCCTGGTTTCTTGGCCTTGTCCAGATCCGCCTCGCTAATCGAAGGAACAAAATCGCCCCATCTCCAATTGTTTGCCTTGGAAAAGACATCGAAATTGCGAGTCGCATAAATGTAAGCGGCCCGATGTTTTGGATTTTTATCTTGGTCGAATGCATTTGCCAGTTCTTGCGGGCTTATTTCGTTGTCGCTGCCGGCAATCTTGTCGAAATTCTCCTTGAGAATTTTGATGGCATCGTCGTGCTTGAGGTTTTTCAATTCGTCATAGACAGCGGTCATCTCGTTCGGCTTTGCTCTTTCAATCGCCTCTTTCAAGTCTTTTGCTTCGGCGTTGTTTTCTCTTGCACCCATCAATTCCTTCGCCCATTGCACGTCCTCTTCGCCGCGCTTGTGCTCATCGTCGCTGTCCTTTTCGCTCTTGTCACCCTTGGGATTGAAGTCTTCATTGCCCTGTCCGGCACGGGCAATGTCTTTGTCGCCGTCGAATATCGTCAGTCCATTCTTGCCTTCATAGGCTGCCATAGTGGCGCTATCATTGTTTCTGTTCAGAAGAACATTTATACCCTTATCCAAGCCACCATAAGTATCCAGATTGCCAAATCTTGCTTCTGGTGCAGACATTCTTGAATCAGTAGCGTTGAAACTGTCATAAGGATTTTCCATGTGAGAAACTCCACAAGGGGAAGACTGGCAGGGGAAACCAGGCGAAATGCCCTTTCGGCTCTCGCGGATTTGAGGATGACAATGGGGCTTTTAGGAGGTGGATTCGTCAATTTCGCCTCGATGCTTTCATGTTAGGTGCCGGTTTTAAAAAAGTGTTCAAAATTGCCAAATGCCCACCTGGTTACGGTTTCTGGCGCCAGACACGGAATTTGCAAATTGTGCGATGATGCAGGGAGCACGGCATAAACCTCTCACATGAAAAACCCCTTTATCCTCAATCTCTCAGCCTTGTTGGCGCTGGCGGCTATTGCCGGATGTTCATATTTGAACGACCCGGAAAGCGAGGACGGCCGTCTTTCGTTCGGAAAGCTGGTCAAAGAGCCTCCCACGACGCAAAAGCTGGAGCGGCTGCCTGATATCAACAAGCTTGTAAATGTCTCCCGCTCTCTGGCAGCGCTAGATTGCATTTACCAGGACAGTTTTCACCATGACAGAGACGCCGATGTGAAATTCACCGAGCACTGGCAAGACCGTGATGGCGAAAAGGTCTTGCAGCTCGATTGGGAAGGCAACGATTCACTGGTAATCTGGTTTTCCCCGGGCGGCTGCGTAATCAAAGGTCATGACGAAGAATCGGTTATGAATCCGGTGACGGCACCTTATGACCTGGAAGAGCAGGAAGGAAAGAAACTCTATCCCGGCTTGCTGAAGGGCTTTCCCAAAGAACTGAAAAGGTTTTTGGATGAACCGGACTTCGATTCTGAAAATGCAACCTTTGTAATTTGGCGAAAAGCCGATGACTCGGCCTGGCACATTGGACCGATAAACTGGCCAAATCGAGCGCCTAATCGCTTTAATTCACACGATGGTTCAGATGACCTTCTTTCTCCTTTGAGCATAGATGCAAAAGCTTATGCCAACTGGCTTGAAAAAGCGAAGAACCGCAAGGTGAAAGCTGGCGATTTAGAAAGGGTCTTTGCGCAAGAACCAATGACGGAAGACCTTCTTAAACGTTTGGACTCGCACAAGAAGTTGGCGGATGTTAAAGAAGAGTTCAAAACTATCGGCTACCCGGTAGCTCAATGAATCAGCTCGCTTGCTCGTCGCCGACAGCCAGGGTTTCCGCTGCGTCACCAGAACTTTCCGCCGAGTCCGAGATTCTGGCATGAGATTTCTTGACTGTAAACCAGAATCGGCTTCCCTTTCCTACTTCACTGTCGACGCCTATTGTGCCGCCATGATTTTCGACGAGTGACTTGCAGATAGCCAAGCCAAGTCCGCTGCTGCCGGAGCGCTTGTATTCCTCACCTTCAATTTGCTTGAAGCGTTCGAAGATCATTTTCTTGTCTTTCTTAGGAATGCCCGGACCCTGGTCAGCAACATCAATGCGAACGAAATCCGCTGACTCGGAGCAGTCAATCTCTATAACACCGCCTTGCGGTGAATATTTCACGGCGTTGCCGAGCAGGTTGATCAGGATCTGAACAATGCGATCTTCGTCGACACTGATCTTCGGGTTTTCTTTTGTTGTTTCTATTTTGATCTTTCGGTTGTCGGCGATGCTCTGTATGGCATCTGTTGCTCTGCGTATAATCGGCTGCAGGTAATAGTCATCAACGATCAGTTGCATGTTGCCGGACTCGAGCTTGTCGATATCCAGGAGCTCGTTGATCATACTGATCAGTCGCTCTGATTCTCTTTCCGCATCAGCAACCCTGCTCTGTCCACGGTCGGATAGTTTTCCATAAGCCCCTTTGTTGAGCAGCTCAAATGTTCCCAAGATCGCTGTCAGAGGGGTGCGCAAATCGTGACTGATCATCTGCACAAATTCACGTTTGGTCGCTTCAGCTAATCGAAGGGAGTTGGCCATGTCGTGGAAGACTTTGTCCAGGACAGCT
>JAYRNY010000970.1:0-2949 GCA_041911975.1 bacterium
CAGGAGGTAATTTCAGTCATCTGGCGATCTGATCTCAGCGAGCTCCAGTGGTTTGAATCATTCACAAATGAGCTTTTGAAAAAGAAAGCAGACTGAAACCGCATCAATCGAGAATTTGGTGCATACCTTGCAGTCAGTGCAGATACTGAAATGATACAAACCCCTCTGCCGGTTCACCCACCGGGCTCAGAGGGGCTTGCTCCAAATGTGCTCGTCACACGAGGCTTTCCTGTATCGCCTTTCCACCACAGCCTTCTTTGCATGAAAGTTTTACCGGGTCATGTTTCATTGGCCCGCGTCAAGATAAGCTGTCGGTCTCCAGTCGATCTGCAATTATTATAGGCCAGTATTCAAGAGGGGGTCAAGATCCTAAAGGAAAGATTAACGGATTTGAAAGAACCCCCAGCAGCTCAGGCTTTCCGCCACCACAATCAAGTCAGGACAAGCACCGGCAGGCATATAGAGTCCCTATAAATAGGAATACGACCGGCAATAGATGACCGGCAAGTCACATATTGCTGCAGCCATTTCTATTGTTCTTTCTGCAGGACTGTAAGCAGGAATCGCACCAGACGCGGATCGAACTTCTTGCCGGAATCGTCTTGAATTTGCTTGATTGCCTCTTGCTTGGACAGCTTCTTGCGATAAGGTCGGTCGCTGGTCATCGCCACGTAAGAATCCACAAGAGCAATAATTCTCGACTCCAGAGGAATCTCTTCGCTCTTCAATCCCTTCGGATAACCAGAACCATCCCAGTGCTCGTGCAGCGCTTCGATTACGGAGCTGAGCTTGTAGAGCATCTTGGCCGGCTCCAAGAATTTCGCGCCCAAACTGGGGCACTTTTTAACCTGCGCCATCTCTTCTTCCGTCAGCGGACCATTCTTGCGCAAAATTTCCTCCGGCAACGAGAGCTTGCCGATATTGCTGAATGCAGCAGACAGAGAAACAAGCTCTGCATGCTCCCTGGACAGGCGCAGTGCTTGGGCGATGCTGTTGGCGTACGAATAGGCGCGCGGTGAGCGCTCGTTGCCGTAGGCATCTTTTTCGTCGATGCTCTTAACGATTTGAGTGATCAAACCAAGAATGCCTTTTTCATTGGCCAGGGACAGATCGACAGTGCCTGCAACTTCAACCGCCGGAGTCTTTGAGACCACGCCGGCAGCTGCAGCAGCAGCCGCAGCCGGCACCGCCGCTGGTGGTGGCGTTTCAGGCGTCGGAGCAGGAGCAGGTTCACCACCGGCTTTCTGTTCCTGACTGGGCACCAGATCTTCAATGACCGAGCAAACCTGATTTCTGCCGCGGTGTTTTGCCAGATATAGAGCCTGGTCGGCCAGTTCTTGCAGCTTGTCCTTATCCTGCGCATCCTGCGGGAATGTAGCCAGACCGAGCGAGGCCGTGATGACACCGATTCCTTCCACTGGTTTCGCTCTGATTGCCGCGCAAATACGATTGGCGACCATGCGCGCATTTTCGTGCGCGGTTTCGGGCAAGAGCACGACGAATTCTTCACCACCGAACCTGCCCACGGTATCTACGTCGCGCACGCTGCGCTTCATTACGTTGGCAATGTGCTTGATGGCAACGTCGCCGAAGTGGTGACCGAGCGAATCGTTGATCTTCTTCAAATAATCGAGGTCGACGATGATATATGAGAATGGGTGACCGAACCGTTGATAACGGTCGATTTCCTTGGTCAGCTGCTCTGTGAAATAGCGGCGGTTGAACAAGCCTGTCATCGGGTCCGTGACAGCCTGACGTTCTACCTGAGCAAACAGTTCGGCGTGTGAAACCACAACCGCAACTCTGTCTGCAAGGTCGGTTACCATGTGCATGTCTTTTTCCGGGAAGGGCGTCTCTCTTTCCGAAGAAACCAGGCACAGACCGGCTTTGAAATTACCGGCATGAACAAGCGGGAAGAGCGTCGCCGATTTGAGATCCTCGGGAATCTCAATCGACTTGCCGGCAACTCTTTCCTTTATTTGCTCGGCGGTCAGGAAAATCCGCTGCTCGAGCTTCAATTCATCCAGCATGGACAGCAGTAATTGCTCACCAAAATTTGGCTGCGACGGCTCTTCTTCGACGATAGCCGGATCGCCTATTTCGTCTGCTGACTGAATGACTTTAGCCGGAGGCGGCTCCAATCCTGCCGTCTTCGACTTGGTGAAATCCTGTTGCTGAGCATCGAAGAGCGAAACTACACAAAGCGACAATCCAAAATATTCATGCACGCACTCAACCAGAGTTTCCATAATCTGGTCGACTTCCTTGAGCGACTGACGGATTTCGCTGGATACTTTGTTGATAAGGGCTGCCCGAGCCTGCTCGGCGCGAATCATCGTGATCGCTTGCTCGGCGCGGATAACGTTTGACAGGTGGCCGGCAATCGTCAAACCGAGTTCTCTATCCTGCGGTCTGAATTGCGGTTTG
The DNA here is from genome assembly GCA_041911975.1 of bacterium. GTDB lineage: Bacteria > Cyanobacteriota > Vampirovibrionia > Obscuribacterales > Obscuribacteraceae > QKMZ01. The sequence continues at coordinate 2,428 of JAYRNY010000970.1, forward strand.
TTGGGAAGACGCTGCCACAAGCCGATCACGCCCAGCCGCTCGCCTTCCGAGATGAGCGGCAGGACAAGAGCCATGTCATGGCCGAAGAACTTGTCACCTTTGCGGGTGAACTCGGCATTGACGATCTTGCCGCGCCCGGACTCAAAAACAGCGACGAAAGGATTGTCTTTGTTGTTCATGTCGACGAGCGAATGCCCGCCGCCCTTGATCTGAGCTTTGAGGACATTTGCTTCCGCCTCGTAGAGATAAATCTGAGAGTGCGTAAAGCCCATGTGCTCGGCTACCAGCATAACTGATTTGACTAGAGACTCTTCTGTTGATTGACCTCGAGAATCGCGGAACAAACTAGCGATCTCATTGATCAGTTTCATTTCGCGCGCATCCATCTCGATTTTGCTTTGGTCGAAAGACTGTTGAACTACGACCGAAAGCATCTCGGCGACGCTTTGCAAAATTACCGCATCATGCCGGCTCCACTCACGTGGTCCGCTGCACTGCTGCAATTCCAGGAATCCTGAGAAG
>JAYRNY010000971.1:0-10632 GCA_041911975.1 bacterium
CGCAATACGCTCAACCTGCAGCAGTAGCTCAACCAGCTCCCGCCGCTCAAGCTCAAGTCTCGGCACGAATCTGCCCGGCATGCGGCAAGGAAGCAGGACAACGCAAGTTTTGCATCGAATGCGGGCAGTTCATGGGCGCCCCACAACCGGTCGAGCAAGCTAAGCCGCAAGTGGAATTGGCTACCTCGGCAGCTATCGTTGCTCCGCAACCGGCCGCCGAAAACGCACCGCCATTCCCGAGCTTCGCTCGCCAGCAGCCCGCGCTCAACCGCTCGTCGCTTCTGGAAAGCCCGCAAGCGATCGCTGATGCAGCGCAAACCAGCTACACGCAGCAAGCCGCTCCGGAGCCGCAGCCTCAAGCGCCTGCGCAGACGCCGGCTACCAATCCCAAGAGCCCATTCCAGAGACGTCCGATGACCAGCTTCAATCCTGATGTTAGCCGCTTCGGATTTACGCCTCCGGGAGTGGAAGCGCAGCCTCAAGCTCAGGCTCAGCGCCCCAATCAAGTCGAGTTCTAAAAAACTCTGGCTGGCAAAACTATTCGAGGAGGCGGTAATACGCCTCCTTGCTCCTTTGGGGACTCAGGCAGAGGGTCATTTTTCGGTTCAAACGCCCTGTAAGATTTTCCCAAGAAAATCTCACAGGCTGCCTAATTTGAAAATTGACTCCCAATAAAGCCCGTTTTCGGGCGGCAGCCAAGATGTTAGTCTTTCTGCTTCTACGGGCAAGGAGACCAGCTCATGACAGCAGCAGCACCCGTCACAGGTCAAGAAGTCACACCAGTCAAAATACTGCAAACCGGATTGGCGTTCTGGGGAGCAAAGACCTTGCTCTCGGCTGTTGAGTTGAATGTCTTCACCGAACTTGCCAAAGCGCCTGCCGATGCTGAATCTCTGACGAAGAAGTTGCAACTCAGCGAACGCTCCAGCAGAGATTTTTTTGACGCTCTCGTCGCGCTCGGTTTTTTGAACCGCAAACATGGTCTCTATTCGAATACGCCGGAGACTGAAACTTACCTTGATGCTGCAAAACCCAGTTATATTGGTGGTTTTCTTTTGATGACAAACTCTCGTTTGTATCCGACATGGGGTGGTCTCACTGATTCACTGCGCTCGGGCAAGCCGCAGAGCGAAGCAAAAGATGTATCTATGCAAGATCTCTTTGCGCAGCTTTATGCAGACGCCGATAAGCTGAAAGTCTTTCTGCAAGCCATGACCGGCATTAGTCTCGGAAATGCGCGACAGATTGCCGCAAAGTTCGATTGGAAGAAATACAAATCATTCTGCGACGTAGGCACCGCCCAGGGTGCCCTCGCAGTTCAAGTAGCAACGGCTCATCCCCACCTGACCGGCATCGGATTTGATCTTGCAGCTGTAGAGCCAATCTTCAATGAATATGTAGAGAGAAATGGTCTGAGAGATCGGCTCAAATTTGTGAGCGGCGATTTCTTCAAGGGCGAAATGCCTCAGTGCGATGTAATCGTTATGGGGCATATCCTGCACGATTGGAACCTGGAAGAGAAGCGCATGCTCGTCTCAAGAGCCTACCAGGCACTCAATCCTGGCGGCGCCATCGTCGTGTACGATGCGATGATCGACAACGAGCGCGAGACGAATGCATTTGCACTCTTGATGAGTTTGAACATGCTCATTGAAACACCTGGCGGATACGACTATACGCCAAACGAGTGCGAAGGCTGGCTCAAGGAAGCAGGCTTCAAAGATATTCGCTTCGAATCGTTGACACCCACACACATGATGGGCATCGGAATTAAGTAAGAGCGCAGTACAACTGCGCTGATTTATCTATCAAACCAAGCGTTTACTTTGCGGCTGCTTTGCCGACGGTGGCTGCTTTGATCTCTTTGAGTTCTCTAGCGAGATTGCCGACGTCGCCTCTGAGGTCATGGATTTCGTTGCTCACGGAATCCAAATGAGACTTGATGTCGAACGGTGCCAGGAAGTAATTTACGACCACCAGCAAAAGAATGAGGACAACAAAGTTGCCACCAAAGATGAGGACGAATTCTTTGACATTTTCCAGAATATTAGGTGCTTTTTTGGTATCGCCGGACGACATTTGATTTTTGCCCCGTATTGTTTTAGCTACAAAATTGGATTCCTATTTCGCGCTTATTTCTTGCTGACCGCACGCTTTACCGGTTTGATCTCAAGAACTTCTGCATACGGAAGGTCTATATCGGCAGAACCGGTAATCGAATAATTGTACAACCTGGCGACCAGGTAATTCTTGTAGCGGATGAGGCTAAGTTCGCCCTGCACAGAGGACTTTCCGGCTGTGGCTGCCCCTGTGGCACTATTATTATCAGAACCAGATCCGTAAATAGTAAAGTGGGTTGACGAGGTGTTGCCCGCTTTGATTCCGTTGATGGTTCCTTTCCAGATTTGAGGACCGGGAGCCATAGCCAGGGATATGGTTCCGGTAACAGTATCTCCACCCTGCGCAAGCGAGAGATGCATGTTGGAAGCCGCTTTCTTGTAGGGGGAGACCCATGTGCCGGCAAATGAGGCTTCATCTGTCGGATCACTGACTTTATCTACCAGTCTTTCATTCCATGTCTCGGCAATGGCTGCCTGTATCTCAGCCGATTTTATGAAGTCCTTGTCCGCGAAATACAAATTGGCCAGCGATTCTAAATAGCGTTTGGCTTCTTGCTCCGGATAATTTGTCAGTTCCGAGCGACCCTGCCAGAGCTGATTCACTTTCTCAAAAAGCGCTTTGGCTTTGTTTGACTGTTCGCTATATCCGTCGGCAAGCAGTGTTGCCAGCTGCCCGTTGGCCTGGAAATAATAGCGATTCAAATCTTTTACGTGATTGGCGCTGAGTGCGTCTCTTATCTGGTCCGGGCTGACCGCATTCTTATTTGCCAGATACTCGTTGAAGATCGAAAGAGCCTTTTCCAGAGACTCCTGGGCTGTGGAAAACGTCTTGGCGCGGCGAGTTTCATCATTTTCAGGATCGGCAATTTCTTTCTGATAGCTGGCAATAGCATGTTCGACCAGGCTTACGGCATAAGTCATGGAATGTGAATAATGCTTCGTCATATTGGCAGCGCGATCTGCGTAGCCGACAGCCTTTTCATATTGGCCATCTTCAACTGCCTTTTCGCTTAATTTCCAAAGTTCGTCAAGCTGCAGTGATGTGCCGGTAGTGCTGAGTTCGTGAGTGTTTGGTGGCGGGCCTTGCGAATAATTAGAAATCATCGTGCCGCAGACCAGCATGGAAAGTCCGATTGCGGTGGTGATGGCAATGCCGGTAGCGCTGAAGCGAGATTTCTCTTTCACCGGCTCTGTCTTTCTTTCTTCCGGCTCGAAATCGAGATCGCTGGGAAGATCGTCCCAGTTGGTCAGTTTCGCCAGGTCTTTGCCGAGTTCTCTTGCCGTGTGATAGCGCGCTTCCGGCAGCTTCATCAAAGTTGTTTCGATTGTCGACGCGAGAATTTCCGCCGCCTTCAATTTTGGATGATTAGCTTTGACTCTTGGAGCCGGCTCGTGGATATGTTTGTACAGAGTATCGAGCGCCGTCTCACCTTTGAATGGCACACCACCAGTGATGGCTTCGAACATGACGCATCCAAGCGAATAAATATCACTGCGCGTATCAATAGGAAGGGCGCGGCACTGCTCAGGGCTCATGTAGAAAGGGCTGCCGATTACCTGCCCGGTGTGCGTCAAGTTGAGCGATGTCGAGTCGATGTCGGCTAATGATTTGGCGATGCCGAAGTCCAGAAGTTTTACACCGAGTTTTTCTTTGGCATCCGTGTACAACATGATGTTGCTCGGTTTGATATCTCTGTGAACGACCCCGCGTCGATGCGCATGGGCCAGCCCTTTTGCCACTTGCACAAAAATTTCCGCGAACTCGTTGAGGGAGAGTTTCGCCCTCTTTTTCAATAGCTGGGCGAGAGTCTGCCCGCGCATGTATTCCATTACGATGTATGGGCGACCGTCTTCGGTAACGCCTGAGTCATAGACGGCCGCCAGGTTTTCGTGGGCCATCGCCGATGCGGCAGCGACTTCTTTTTGAAAGCGTTCCAGAACACTGTCCATGTTCGCCAGATCGCGATCGAGTACTTTTACGGCAACATCTCTGTTCTCTTTTCGGTCGCGAGCTTTGTAAACCGCCGCCATACCGCCCTGCCCGGCCAGTCCGAGCAATTCATAGCGTTTGTTGATGACGGCGAAGGTAAGTCCATCGGCAGTCTTTGACTTGCTCGATTTGCTCTTTTTGTTATGACCCTTCTCCAGAAGGAGAGTCTCTTCCGCGCCATCTGCAACTGCATCGTCATCGTCATCGTCGTCATCCGTCCTGCCCGCAATATTGCCTGACACCAGAATGTCGACTTTGTTAGTCGTTTCGTCGCTCAGTTTTGATTCTCGCTTAATCAAGGAGCGCCTCGTCTATGAATTACTGCCTTGAGCTTCCGTTACTGTATCAGAGAGAAAACCGCTGTCCTTCAGTAGGACGACTGATGTGGACCTGGGATTTACCCTAGTTCGCTAAATTAACGGCTGGAGCATAATGGCTCAAAGGGCACTCTGGGCTCGCAGAAGCACACGGCAGTACCCTAAAAAGATACCCAGTCGAAGGATTAATTCCACGGCGCAAGCTCTGATCGCGTTGGTTTTGCAACGCGCTTAATCAGGGGATAAACCTCAAAACGCTTACAGAGAATGACCATGCAGCAACTTACCACCGAAACCGGCCAGCCGACGCCGATTATACGAGCCAGATACGAGTTTCTCAAAAATGAAATCGCGCGCTGGCAGGAAGAAAACATCCTCAATCGCGCCCAGGCTGACGAAATCCTCTCCCGTTACTCAGTTGACGGCGGCAAGCAGCACGGCTTGACGGTGATGCTGGTTACGGGTGCCTGTTTGCTCGGAGCGGCTATCCTGCTGCTCATCTCCACCAACTGGCCGGGTGTTTCCTTTGAACTGAAAGGGTTTGCAATCGTTGCGGCCATGCTCTCCTGCTATGTTTTCGCCTGGAAATTGAAAGAGAAAACGCAGCTCAAGACCATCGTCCAGGAAGCGCTGATCTTTCTATCTTGCATTTTGTTCGGCTCAGGAGCGAATCTTGTTGCACAGCACTATCAGATAACAGGCAGCCAGCCAGAGGTCCTCATCTGGGCGATGGGAATTGCGCCGATTGTTATCCTCTTTCGCTCGCATTCCGCCGCTATTCTACTTGCCGCGCTCCTCGTCTACCGAACCTTTAATCCGGCTGAGCCATTTAGTTGGTTTGTTCCTCTGTCCTTAATCAGTTCACTCTACTGTGCTTATTACATGCGCAATCAGTGGGCGCTGTCCTTGAACCTGGGCGCTGCCGCCGCGGTTGCGTGCGTTTCCCATCAGACCTATGACGAGTTTGCCATTCTCTTCTTCGCCATCGGTCTCTTCATCCTGCACCTCTGGCACGAGCACAGCAAGCGCTGGCAGGTATTTGCGATGCCCTATCTGCTTGTCTCTTTCCCGTTGATGCTATCGGCCCTTTGTGGCATGGCAAACGAGTACTCCAGCCACCAATTCCTCGAGAGAACTTCGATTCAGCGCATTCAAATCGAAGCAGTGCTGACGCTGCTCATTCTCGTCACCCTGGTGCGCTCGCCCGCCGCCAAGACGCGCTGGCCGATTGCTGTCGGCGTAGGTGTTGTCGGCGCCGTTTTGATGTCAACCCTGTGTATTAGTGAAGGCAACCACATGGTGTCAATCGTGGGCGTATTTGCAGTTAATCTCTTTTATCTCTTTTATTTCACATCAATGGTCGAGAACCGCATCCTGCAATTCATTCCTGTTGTAACACTTACTACTTTCTCTTTGATTTTTCTTGCAGCAGCACCAGGAGGAGCCATGGTTGGCTCCGGAATTGCGTTTGGAATCGGCCTCGTCTTGATGATTTGCTCGTTTGCAGCACTCGCACGCTTGATGGGCACGAGGACCGCATCCGAGCGGAGTCTCAAATGAAACACACACGAGGATAGAAAAAATGATCAAAATGTCCGATACGAAATCTCTGGATAAGAGCCATAGTCCAACGAATCCACAGGCGACTCTGCCTATACCCGCAACTTCGCCGAAGTTTAACGGTGGCGACTGGCGGATGAAAACGTTTGCGTTGATTGTCACTGCGCAAGTTGGTGCGCTGGCGTTCTTCGGCTTGCCATATGCCAATACCCTTGCTTTCGGAAAGAATGTCGTTCTGAAATGCCATACTTACGATCCGCGCGACATGTTCAAAGGCGACCATGTGGCTGTGACGTACGACATGAACAACAAGCTCGACTTCAGCAAATTCAATTCCGGCGACACTGCCTACTTGAAGCTCAAGAAAGGAAAGTCCTACTGGGAGCCGGTTGCTGCTACGAAAGAGATTCCTACATCCCTACAGCAAGACGAAGCAGCGATGAAGGTTAGATACAACGGCACATTCGGTGCAGCTTCATTGGTGACAACAGGGATTGAAAAATTCTATGTGCCGGAAGGCTCAGCAAAAAGCATCAATTCGGACGGCTTGACTGCCGAAGTAGCGCTGGGGCAAGACGGTACGCCGGTCTTGAAGCGAATGCTTTGCGACGGCAAAGTAATTGGCAAGTAAACTTCTAGAGTTTGTGCAAGTCGGAAAAACAAGCGAGGGAGGCTCAATGCCTCCTTCGTCTTTCTGCTGAGACAGCTTTACGGAACTATCATGTGCCGCATTGGTCACATGGTTTAGTATTGAGCCGCTCATTCAGGTGCAGGAGATGTTCGTGATGCAAAGACGAATCCTTATCGCTGCGGCGCTTCTTTCCGTGGCAGGCATGTCTACAAATATGGCGCTTGCGCAAAAGCCCTCTCAAAAATACGTGCAGGGCGGCATCGAACACAAGGAAAAACTGGCACCGGTTGAAAGCAAATATTTGCCTGGTTCGGTCTGGCAGGAAGGCGAGAAGGAAGGCTCCAAGAGCACCTGGATAAGAATTCCCGACTGGCTGGCCGGCACATGGTTTGCTGATGTGGAGACGGCGACGTCACGCCAGGACCTCGTGGAACACCGAGAATCAGCGCATACTCCCTTCAACTTCCGAGCAAAGAGCCGCTTTTCATACGGAACTCAAGTAGACGGGCGTGGCGGAGTCTGGCATTACTTGAAAGTGCCATATACGTCGGCCACTGATTTCCCTGAGTTTGTCGAGTATCACCGAGTGCTTACAAAGGACTTTTCCAATCAAAGCGAGCAGTTGGTTTCTTTCCGAAGCATGGTGGCAGCCGCCCGCGTGCAGCGCGCTTCCAAAGAAATCGTAGAAGCGTTTCAGCAGGAAAGCGTGACCAACTACGAGCCAGTCGATGACGGAGTGATAAAAATGATCGCTTCCACTCGCAGATACGATCAGGCTGGAAAGCCGCAGATGCAGGCGGACAATGAAGCTCGCATCCACCGCGTCGAGAAGTTCACGCCGATTGCCAAAGAAGGCAATATCGACATGAAGCAATCCCTCTACAATTTTCTGCGCAGCCGCAAGATGGACTATTTGATTCCGGTCGAGATGAAGGCAACCCCACGCGCGCTTTGATATTGTTTGCCTAGGACCCATTACTCGTCAGTCTTTGAGAGCTTTGTCGTCGGCGATGACGCGAGCAAACAAGTCCGACAGCGCCGCCATCGTGGCATCATGCACGGTGGCAGCCGGAATGTCCTCGCCATTTTTCAATGAAGGCAGATCGCGCGTCGCGCAAGCGTTTGCAACCACCGTCGTGTGATAGCCGTAGTTGAGAGCGGAGCGCACTGTCGCGCTGATGCAGGCGTGAGTCATGAAGCCGACTACTACGAGATCCTTCTTGCCTGAGGCTTTTATGCGTGCGTCCAGATCTGTATTGGCAAAGGAGTCAGGAAGATTTTTCTTTATGACTGGCTCTGTGCCGATAGGTTTTACTGCGTCGATGATGTCCACGAACTTGTCGTCGGGATTGAAGAGGGGAGCACCTTTGGGAGAAAAATGCTGCACGTGAATTATGTTCGCGCCCAGGCTGCGAGCCCGGTGCAGTATGTGCGAAATTTGGTCTAGAGCTTTGTCGATTCCGGTCAAGGGCAGATTGCCGTCCAGGTACTCTCTTTGCGCGTCCACGACCACCAGAGAGCTGTTTTTGAGGCTCTGATTCTCATCGTTTAGATTCAACAGCTTTCTGAATGTTGTCGCCATGATAAAGTTCTCCAGTAAAAAAATATGCAACCATATGCGGTGCGGCAATTGCGGTGCATTAGTTATTTTACTAGAGAAATGCTGGACTGAAAAACTTAGCGGTTGGCTTTAGCCTGGCCTTCGCTGCTTTTTTCCTTGTCTTTCTTTTTCTTGGGCTTTTCTTGCTGGGCGCTGTATTTGACGGCAAGAATTGTCACGTTGTCCGGCGCACCGCCGTCGAGGGTTGATTTGAGCAGCGCGTCGCAAACTTCTTTGGGATTGGTCGCTTCTTTGCTTTCTTGAAAAATCTGCTCTTCGTCAAGCACTGCCGAGAGCCCGTCTGTCGAGAGAATAATCAGGTCGTCAGGATGCAACTCTACCGGCGTGCGGTCAATTTCAACTTTGCCTGAATGACCGACGCAGCGGGTCAGATAATGGCGGAAAGGACTGTTCTTGAACTGCTCGGGAGTGAGCTGTCCTTTGAGGACCATTTCCATGACCACCGAATGGTCCTGGGTAAGAACGATTGTTTTGCCGTCACGGATCAAATAGGCGCGCGAATCGCCCACGTGTGCGATTTGCAGGGTATTGGCTTCGGTTTGAACGCCGGCAACGATTGTCGTGCCCATGTTTTGCACGGATTCGTCTTGCGAGGCGGCTGTAAAGACGCTCTGATTGGCATTGGCGACTGCATCGACAAGCCATTGCTGCACGGCTTCCCGGTCGGTGAAATCGGGCGGATTCTCCTTCCAGTGTGCCTCCACGGCATCGACAGCCAGCTTGCTGGCCCGCGCTCCACCTTTCAACCCGCCCATGCCATCGGCGACGACAAAAACCCGCATGTCAGGGCTTATGTAGTAATTGTCTTGGTTTTCTGAGCGATGCAGCCCGCGGTCTGTCACAGCCGCCACGCTCCATGCCAACTTTGTCATCAACCGACTCCCGGCGAGTTTTAGTCAGGGCGTCCGCCAAAACGCCTTTTTAGGTTTATTCCCAGAAATCAAACAAATCTCCGCACGCACTTTCCGGCAATTCATCGGCTTTCAGTTGCTGATAAAAATAGCGCTTTGCGGCGATTTTCACCTTTGAAAAACCTTGGAAAAGTCTCCAGGTAAAACCTGGAATGGTTTAGCCTGCCTGAGGCACGGACCTTTTCAGCCAGTCTTTCGAGACTTCTTGTCTCCGGATAAGCCGGAATATTGAGCTCTTCGAGCGCCCACCTTTCGGCAAAAAGGATGGGTCGCTCTGTGTCCGTAATATTAATTGCCTGCCTCATCGCTACCGGAAGTGCTTGCTCGTCTTCAGGGCTGACCTCAATGCGCAGGACAGGTACATTGCCTGAATAGAGCGCTGCTGACAGATAGTTGTCCCAGAGTCCGAAAAAATTAAGCGCGGGAAGAAGGAGGAAAAGCAAAATGGCAGTTACCTTTTGTGGCGAATCAGGTTTGAGGCAGCCAACTATCCCTCCAACCCTTGCGCGGATGAAAAGAAGGTAGACGAGCAGAACCATGGCTATATTCCAGGGCCAGACTGCCGAATTCCAACCCTGCTGCGTAATCAGCCAGAGCGTCACGGCATGGAAGAAAATCGCTAAATACGCACCAATAGTGGATGTGCGCGGAAAAATGAGCAGAATGGCCAGACCTGCTTCCGATAAAGCCAGCGGAATGCCTATCGCAAAATCCAGACTCTGAGGCATCTCCTGGATGATGTGCTTGAACATCGAAGGAACCACGGTAGTGCAAAAACTAATATTCAGCTTTTGCGCTCCGGCATAAAGATAAGTGCCCAGGATGCAGATTCTGAGGGCGTTTAACAGGCTGCCGGCATTGTTTGATTGAACAGACTGCCTGAATGAGGCGCACAAAAAAAGCATAATTGAAAACAGATAAAGCCACGGCTGCAGCCGCGTTTGATCGAGTGCCACCGCTGCTGCTGCTGCCAGGGTGAAAATCAGTGTCCAGAGTTTTTTTCGCGCATGAAACATGAATGCTAGCAAAGAGGTAACCATGACTCCAAAGAGGAGCGGTTCGAGACCGTTTGCTATGGAAAGGTTGTCTGTTATAGGTAGGCGTGGATATGTCCTTTGCTGCAAAACCCAACCACTTTGCGTCACTATCAAAGAGGCGATAAGCGTTGCACTGACAAGGCTGGAGGCAAGGGCCAGCTGATCCAGATCGATGTCATTTTCGACCGGCTCCTGGATCTGACTATCGTTATTGAGATTCAATGTCAATTTTGCACACAAGTCTCTATGAGGAAAGTTTAGCCGAGCAATTTTTCGGACTGCGCGCGGATCATTAGTCTTGATTCGGGAACATCACGAGCTTTTAAACGACAATCAATTTAGTTCGAGATTCAGATGGGTGAGCCCCGTTTTTGTCCCAGACTATATAATGACCGCTGGAATTGCCGCAGACAAATGAGCCAAGCGCCTGCATTTGAAAGAGAGA
>JAYRNY010000972.1:0-9854 GCA_041911975.1 bacterium
GGCATGCGGGATCATCTTGCGTGTAGGCTTCCACTTCAACAATCGGAGCGCGCACGATTGCACCGGAAGGCAAAGTTCTTACGAGCGAAACGCCAAGCAAATCAGGCGCCACGTCGACCGTCGGCCTAGCAAAAAATTCCCGCGTCAATTTCGTCCTAACCTTCACAAGAAAATAGTCTAGCATCTACCCAAAACTAGTGTAGTGGCGAGCGGCCGGCGCTTTCATACGGGCGGCGCGTGGGGTCGCATTGCATGAGACCAAATGTTTATAGACAACAACCACGCCGGATTTTTGCGTACCGAAAATTGAGCGCATACAATGCGCCTCTACGCTTCGCCGAATGCAACCATCGCACCCAAACTGTAGGGGCGGCATATATGCCGCCCTGTCAGGGAGCCGCATGCGGCTCCCTGAACTAACGCATGGCGCGAACGAATTGTTGAACACCGCGCCTGGCGAAATAGCCGGCACCGCGATTCAACATTTTGCCGCCGGACATTTGCATTCGCTGCTGGCGACGGGCCCGTTTGGCTGCATTTGGCATATCGTTGACGTTGCCCATTAGCGGCTGCGCCTTGGCCAGATCTTTATTGACCTCACCGGTTGCTGTGCGCTGATCTTCATTCTTGTTGTAGAACGGTCTTCCATAGTCGGTGTAGGCGACTATGTCAAACTGTTGATAGTTCATGAATGGTCTCTGGCTCATGCGATCGTGCATGATCTGATCGGTGGACTTAAAGGCGCCCATCGGCGGTTTCATTCCCTTTTCCAGAACAAGGCTGGCCAGTCTGGAGTCAAGAATACAATCGGATGTATTGAGACGATTTTTCGCCTCATATTTCTGATCGAAGCCTTGCATACGGCTTCTTCTCTGCTCTTGTATGGAATGAGAGCGGAAATGATCTTGCTGCATCTGGCGAAAACGCGCGTCTTTTTCGGCGCGGGACAAATTTTTCTCCGACCAGACTTTGTAGAGATCCTGCCCCAGCTTCAGTTCAGAAACCAGGTCCTGCGGCGCCCAATAGCCAGGCAGGCAGGTCATAACGGTTCCATCCGGAGCAAGAACGAATGTCTGCAAATTATGCGGACCGGCTCCGTTTGTCGTGCTCACGGCATTGCCGGTGGGCATGTGAACACCGGATACTCCGGCATAAGACGCACCAGTAATGTCCTTATAGCCTGTTATGAAATTGTCTTTGAGATAGGAGAAAGCTGGTTCCTGCGAGAGCGACACGGCTCTCAGCGAATTGCCGGCGCTTCAAGTGGCGCCGTCGATCTTGCCGAGCATGTGGATCCAGACCACAAGCTTGCCGGTGCGAGCACCTTCTTGAAGCGCCATGGGGAGATTTGTATACCAATTGATGCCGGTGGCCAGTTCTCTTACTCTGTAAGAGGCTTCGTCGCCTTTGATAATCGGTATGGCGGAAACCTGCGGAATCGCGATGAGCGCAAACGCAGCCAGGCTCAACATATGTAGTTTCATCTACTGACTGGCTCCAACTTAGAGGGGATATCTTTTGAAACTTGGCCCGTCAGGGGGGTCCTACTTCTGAATACGCAATCCGAGTCAAAAAAGTTCAAATTTCCGGGCTTTTGAAAGATTAAATCTTGGCACCGATAATACATATGTACCCGATATAGCCCCATTCTCGCAATCGCCAGCCTGGTGGAGCTTCCGCCGATTCAATAAGACAATTGTCGCTGTGAAACCGTGTCTAATGCCAGATTCGTCCTTAAAAGGGACAATTATCAGGTGGCAAAACAGCCACGAAGGCTAGAATCAGTAAATCAGTTCTAACGGACGGTAAGAAGCGTGTGCGGAATCGTAGGCTACCTCAATCTCAACAATGAAAAGCTGGACGGCTCGAAAGAGCTGATCAACGCAATGTGCCACTCGATCTTCCATCGTGGTCCGGACGAGCAGGGACAGATAGTAATTGATTCAGCGGCTCTTGGCATGACCAGGCTGAGCATCATTGACCTTTCGACCGGCCAGCAACCCATTCCCAATTCCGACGAAAGCGCCTGGATCGTTTTCAACGGCGAAATCTATAACTATAAGGAAATCCGCGAACACTTGCTGGCCAAGGGTCACAAGTTCAAAACAGCAAGCGACACCGAATCCATCGTCCACCTGTACGAAGAATACGGAGTGGACTGTCTGCAGCACCTGGAAGGCATGTTCGCCTTTGCCATCTGGGATAGAGCCAAACAAAGACTGTTCATCGCCCGCGACCGCATGGGAGAAAAGCCTCTGCACTGGGGCATTTTTGACCGACAGTTCGTTTTCGGATCCGAAATCAAGGGCCTTCTGGTCCACCCGAAAGTTAAGCGGGAGCTCAATCCTGCCGCTTTGATGAAGTACCTGGCCCTGGAATACGTGCCGGCGCCCAATTCCATATTCAGAGACATCAACAAGCTGATGCCGGCGCATTACATGATTGTTGAAAACGGGCAGGTGACGATCAAGAACTACTGGGATCCCAATCCCCAGCCCTGCAAACTCAACGAGAACGAGGCGTCCGAGCATCTCATGGAATTGTTGAAGCGCTCCATCGAATTGCGCCTCATCTCCGATGTCCCGCTGGGCATTTTCCTTTCCGGCGGCATCGACTCTTCAGGTATCGCGGCCATCGCCACAAAAGTAGCCGGGCGCCCGATCAAGACGTTTTCCATTGGCTTTGCCGACCGCTCTTTCGACGAGTCTCAGCATGCCCTGGCTGTCTCCAAACACATCGAAAGCGACCATAGCGTCGTTACTTTCGTGCCGGAGCTTGCTTTCGAGACGATGACAGAATTGTGGGGTTATCTGGACGAGCCTATCGCAGACGCTTCCATCGTGCCCACCTACTTCTTGTCGAAAATGACCAAGCGCGACGTCACTGTTGCACTGGCTGGAGAAGGCGGCGACGAGCTTTTCGGCGGATATCCGACCTATCAGGCGCACAGGATGGCCGCGCTCTGGCGCACTGTTCCGCGCCCCCTGCGCCGCAACATCATCGAGCCGGCGCTGATGAAATTGCCTGTATCACTGAATAATCTGAGCTTCGACTTCAAGGTCAAACGCTTCATTTCCGCCGTCGATGAGCCGCCCATGCGCCGGCACCTGCGCTGGATGGGCTCGATTCCAATCAAAGAACACAGTGGTTTGCTCCATCCAGACGTCTATGCAATGGCTCGCCAGAGCAATTCGGAGTTCGAAGAAGAGCTCTTCGATGCGCCCGGATTCAACCGCGTGCTAATGCCTTCGTCCAACTCGAAAGACATGGCCGATACCGCCATGCGCTTAGATATGTCCACTTATCTGCCTGATGACCTCCTGGTCAAGTCTGACAGAGCGTCAATGGCTGCCTCTCTCGAGGTGCGATTGCCATTCCTGGCGTATCCGCTGGTCGAATTTGCGCTGTCTCTTCCCACGTCGATGAAGATCAGCCACACCAATACCAAGCTGCTCTTGAGAAAGACAGTGGCGCCTTTATTGCCGGAGTATATATTGAAACGACCGAAGAAAGGGTTCGGAATTCCGGTCGGCAAGTGGCTCAAAGGCGAATTCCGTCCGATAGTCGACGAATTGCTCGACGAGAGCTTCCTGCTCCGCCAGGGCATATTCCAGCCGGAATACGTGCTCAACCTGCTCAAGCAGCATGATGATGGCATTGCCGACAGACGCAAAGAATTGTGGACAATTCTTCAGTTCCAGTGGTGGTGGCGCAAATTCTTCATGGCATCTCGTGCGTCGGAACTGGTCAGCAATTGCAAACACTGAGCATTTCGGGCTCCGGTTAGGCTTTAATACACGGGGCATATAACTCTTGTCGAACCATCTGTTAGACTCAAATTGTGGGCCCCGACTCGTTTTAAACACGTCGCATCGGTAAAAAGTGACCGGCACGGAACGCATTTCCCAAGAGGCAAAACTTCCTCCCAAAGAGGAATTCTTCGACGCGGTCAAACGCCATATCTGCCACATTCTCGGGTTTGATTACGGTTTTATAGATCTGAGCCGCCAGCACGATCTGGTCAATGTCTACAGCTTCTCGGCCGCCGAAGATGACGCCGAAGCACGACAGTTTGTCGACAAATTGCAAGACGAACATGAGCAACCACTGACGGTGGCAAACACTCACCTCGCACAAAAGGTGACTCATACACGAGCGCCCTGGGTGGGCAGAGCTTACAACAAGAATAAAGACGAAGCAGACGACGCAGAAGGTTATCCGTATGTGATCGTGCCGATGATGGAAAATCCTGTATTCGGTTCGGGCACGCAGCGCGGATTGATACGCGTCATTTGCTTCGACAGCTCGCGAGAAGTCACAGCCCAGGACGTTTCCACATTGAAGCTGATGGGCGAGCACCTGACCAGCAAGCTGCCCAAAGCAATGGACTTGCTTGCCGACGAAGAGGAAGAAGAAGCGCAAGACAGTTTCGCGCAGAAAGACACTGTGCTGATAGCCCATTCCAACCGGCTTTCCCGCCGCCGCTATACACGGGTCCTGGGCAATCGTTATCAGCTTTTGGAAGCGGAAAGCAGCGATAAAGCGATGGAGCTTTTGCACCAAAATCGCATCGACATGATCCTTCTTGATGCCGACATTCAGGGCACATCAGGTTATGCATTTTGCCGCGTTTTAAAAGAATCGCAGCAATGGAAGCAAGTGCCGGTCATTCTCGTAGCGGCCGATGCAACCGCCAATGATTCGGTCAATTCAGACTCCCGCATCGAGGGCTTCAAAGCCGGCGCCGATGACTGCCTCTCCGACTCTTGCCCGGATGCTGAACTGCTGGCGCGCGTAAAGTCTTCACTCAAGCACAGACGCATCGAAAAAGAACTGGCCTCTCAACTGCAGCTTCTGGATGACTATGCACAGCGGCTCGAGGAAGCCACTGAAAAGCTGCACAAAGACAAGGCCGAAGAGCAGATAAAAGCCGCCAATTATCAAAAGGCAAAATCCGACTCGGAACTGCTGCGCAATCAGGACAATCTGCTGCACCGCATCAGCAACACCATTAGGCGTTCTTTCGACATCAATGCCAATCTGCGCGACATGCTGGAAGAGCTGGCCGGCTGGCGGGAGCTGGACTGCTGCTTTGTCGTTCTGCCCAGCGAGGAAGAGCCGCAGGATTCAATCCGTGCCGAATATACAACCGAATCGGACTTCAGCATCCTCAACTCCAACAGCGACATAAAATGCCTGGAGATTTTCAAAAAACACTTCCAGGTCGAGCAAGCCCTCGTCTGCAATGATGCCGAAACGGACAGGAAGTTTGCGCCTTTCCGCGAGCACAACCTCACTTCCGTGCCCATTCTTTCGATGTTCCTCATTCCGGTCACATACGAGCAGAAACTGCTTGGACTTTTGGGAGGATTCAGGTGCGAACGAGTAGCCCACTGGGTACCGGACAACGAGACCTTCCTGAAGTCAGTCGCCGACCAGGTGGCTTCCGGCGTCATGAACGCGCGTCTTTACGCTCGCGTTCAAAGACAAGCCACCACTGACGGTTTGACCACTCTCTACAATCATCGCACCGGTCAGGAAAAACTGGCGGAACAATTGAGAGTGGCAGAGCGCTATCAGCGCAACGTTTCCGTTGTCATGATCGACGTCGATCACTTCAAGTCGATCAACGATACTCACGGTCACCCTGCCGGCGATGCGGTATTGCGCTCGGTAGCCAGCATCATCAAGAACGACTGCCGCGACGTCGACATTCCTGTGCGCTACGGCGGCGAAGAGTTTCTCCTTGTCCTTCCCGAGGTCAATACTGAAGGCGCCATCGTGGTCGCCGAGCGGATCAGACGCAGCCTTCTGGCAGAGGTCGTCCACCACGAAGATGTGGAAATAGTCGTCACCGCCTCCATGGGTATCGCCTCATTTCCGGAACATGCGCAGAGCCAGCAAGGACTTCTCGACCTTGCCGACAAGTCGCTTTATCTTTCCAAACGTCTGGGCAGAAACCAGGTGCACGCGGCCAATGATTTGAACCAGGACAATCTCTTGGCCATAGAGCAGGCCGAGGAGAGAAAGTTAGAACAGGCGCCCCAGCCGGAATACAAGATCACCAATTTTGTGCCGCCGCCCGTTCCTCCCGGCGTCGAGGACAAAGAAGAGCTGGTGCCTGAAGTCGTGGAGATGGTAAAAGCCCTGGCATCAACCCTCTATTCCAAATCCGAGTACAACAAAGTTCACCATTTGGAAACAGCCCGCCTCTCCGAACTGCTGGCCAAGGTCATGGGACTCTCACAGGGGCAGGTGGAACAGATTCGCGTCGCCGGACTCCTGCACGACGTTGGCACTCTGTCCATCCCGCAAGACCTGATGCAGAAAGACGGGGTCTATACTAAAGAAGAGAAGGAAATTATCAAACAACATCCTTTGTTGGGCGCGCAACTCCTGCGACCAATAAGAGCATTGCGCGATGTCTGTGAAATTCTGGAACATCACCATGAGCGCTGGGACGGAACAGGCTATCCGAATGGAATGAGCGGCGAAGAGATACCACTGGCCTCCCGCATAATTCATATAGTCGAAAGCTATCACGCGATGATTTCCGATCGCCCGTACAGACCGGCAATGTCCACAGAAAGAGCCATTCAAGCACTGCGAGAAGGAGCAGGCAGCCAATTCGATCCATTCCTCGTAGACATTTTCATTGCCGTGTTAAACAGCTTGAGAGAATCAGAGAAACCCGAGAGGAGCTTAGATAACAATCCTCCCTCATGATCACCACATGCAGCCATGCCAAATTCAGAAGATGAATTTAGTGATCTGAGACAGCGCATCAAAACGCTGGAGACCGAGCTGGCAATTGAAAAACTGAAAAACAAACAGTACGAAAATGACGTTGCCGCCGCCCGGGCGAAGCTAAAAGAAACAGCCAGGCAAATGGAGAAGCAGACAAGCTTTACCACTTCCGGCAGCTACCCGATGTCGAGCAATGCCGATTCCAGGGGAGAAAAATCTCAATTCATCGCCAAGCTGACCCATGAGCTGCGCACGCCGCTCAACGGTATCGTAGGCATGACTGATTTGCTTTTGAAGACCTCGCTCAATGGAGAACAGCGCGATCAGGCTCTGGTCATCAATGAGTCGGCGCGGTCACTTCTTGAGCTGATTAACGACTTCCTCGACTATTCGCGCATCGAATCGGGCAAAGCTGAGCTGGAAGTGATTGACTTCGAGTTGATTGCCAGTGTCGAGGCAATCGCCGATTTGCTTGCCGAGCAGCCACGCCTCAAAGGTATCGAGCTCATCTCTTATGTTTCGCCGAGATTGCCCGCAGTTCTCAAAGGTGATCCGGGCTCGATCCGGCAGGTACTTCTCAATCTGGCCAGCAATGCCGTCAAGTTTACTCAGTCCGGCAGCGTCCTTATGGAAGCCGATCTGCTGGAGGCAGAAGGCGAAGATGTCACTGTTCGCTTCTCGGTAGAAGACACGGGAATGGGCATTGAAAGCGAAAACTTGGAGCGTCTCTTCGAACCTTTCACGCAGGCCAGCCTTTCTGTAAAACGCGAGTTCGGCGGCACTGGTTTGGGCCTGACCATTTCGCGCGGTCTGGTAAACCTCATGGGCGGACAGCTTTCAGTGGAAAGCACAAAAGGCAAAGGTTCGAAATTCTGGTTCGACATTCCGCTCAAGGCGGTGGGCGGTGGATTGAACGGCACTGCCACCAGGGATATTTCCGGACGAGTCTGCCTGATTATCTCGGCGTTTCCGCAATTAACGGTGGTCCTCGACAGCTACGCGGCAGCCTGGGGCATGCGAGTGATCAGCACTGATTCTTTCGATTCGGCATTTGCGGTTTTGCAGACAATAGAACAGCAAACAAAAGCGGGAGCAGTGATCATCGACGGCGATTCTGTTAATGCCCACAGGCTTTTCATTGAAGCGGAACATAGAAATCTCCTGTCTCAGAGAATCAGAATGTTGCTTCTTACGTCAAACTATAACGAGGACGTGGAGTCACATATGGTGGCAGAAGGATTTTCCGCGCTTTTGGCAAAACCTGTTAAATACTGGAGCCTGTACAACACGCTGGAACACATCCTGGTCAAATCGCTTTCGCCGCGCCTGGACCGCCGCCTGACAGTGCAGATTCCCAAACTGTCTCATGCGGACAAAGTAATTCTCGTCGCCGACGACAGCCCCGTCAATCAAAAGGTCGCTCTCTTGCAATTGAAGAGCCTCGGTCTCATGGCCCGCGCCGTTTCAAGCGGAGAGGAAGCCGTCGACGAAGTTAGAGATGGTGATTATGCGCTCGTCATCATGGACTGCCAGATGCCTGACATGGATGGCTTTCAGGCCACTCGGGCAATCAGGAAGCTGGAAAAGGGCACAGACAAACGCATTCCCATCATCGCACTGACCGGCAGCGCAGACAGCGAGGGACGCGCAAAATGCCTGGAGTCCGGCATGGATGAAGTGCTAATTAAACCAGTCGCTCCCAACAAGCTCATGGAGATGATCGATCGTTTCCTAAAAGGAGAAAACGCGGAAAAATCTCAAAGAATCACGCAAACGCTCCTGAAGCCGGATGCATCCGTTGTAGCAGCAACACCCCTGCGCGATCCTGTCGACTTCGAAGAGCTCAAGAAGAGCTGCGGCGTCGATGTTGCCCACGACATCATCACAGTTTACCTCTCGGCTGCAGAGACTCTGCTCGATGGATTGCGCGAAGCCAGAGAATCCAGAGACGCCGTAGCGCTCGCCTCACTGTCGCATCAACTGCGCGGCTCATCACAAGCTGTAGGCGCGCAAGAGATGGTCACACTCTCAGACAAACTGGCAGTATTCGCCAAAAAAACCAACTGGATCGAAGCGAAAGAAACTATCGAGTCATTGAACTATTCTTTCAGCCGCCTGAAAAAATTCACCGAGCGCGTGCTCGCCGAAGACCCGGATCTGGCGGCGAAATGAATTTTAGCTTAGGGTCGACGCCATGCGTCGACCTTACATTACAGCGGCCAGTCGACGGAAGAACTTATCGCCGCCTAAGGCGTTCAAATGCACAGAATCGACGAATTCCGAATTTTCATATTTGCCCATATCTTCGGCCGAGAGATAAGGTATAGCGCGTGACTTACAGGCCGAACGCATGCCCTCCAGAATCTTCTCATGAGCATCTTTATCAATGAGCGCTATATTCTCGGCAGTCAAGGGCATGCTCACGACAAGAGTGCGAACATTGTGCGCTTTGAGCCGATCGAGCACAGTGCCCAGGGCGGCAATCTGCTCTTTGATGCGCCCATGATCGGCAGGACTGTAGCGCTTTTTGTAAACGCCCAGATCCGAGAGCTTGCCATCGCCAAAATAGAAGTGACGCAGCGCTTGCTCATGCGTCGGGACGCCAAAAGGAATTTCTTTGCGTGGCTCGCGCCCGAGTTTTTTCACAGCCATCAACACACGCTGACCGCTATTGCGAAACTGCTTGCCCCAAATGTTTGCACAATAGCTCAATCCAAAACCAGCGGTGGCAAAAAATGTCGCGGCATCTTTCGATTTTGCCAGCTCTCTTTGCGTCACTCTGCCTCTCATCTCATAGGCAAACAAGTTTCTCTCCACAGCCACAGTGTTGTCCATGAAATCTCTGGGCGCCAGGAGCAAGACGACCTGACCCGGCAATTTATCATTCTGCTCGAGTTTTTGAAACAAGATATCGCAGTCGGACAACATCAAAGACGGAACACCGAGATCGACAATTGAAGAGCTAACCGCCTGGACATTGCCGGGAGCCGCCTTGGCATACAGCTTCTTGAAATGAGCCATCTCCACATACCTGGAAAGAAAGTCCGCGTACTCTATGGGATCGGGAACAGGCACAGGAACCTTTTCAAAGTAACCATCGGTCAAAA
>JAYRNY010000973.1:0-3244 GCA_041911975.1 bacterium
CGCAGATCGCTGGGCGTCACCGGTAACCCTGATGCGACACAAGCTGAAATCAAGCGAGAGATGCAGCGCATCACTGAATTGAATAAGAACGAATTTCCCGAAGTCAGACGGGGCAAGGTAATCGAAGGCGCAACGCTTCGACTTTAAGGTTCAGCCGAACGAGAAGGAGATGATGCATTTGTCGCAGCCGACGAATGCATCATTTGCATATCAGTGCGACATTCCCATATCAATATATCGGTCTTTGCAGAAGGGCGTTATCCTGATACGCTTTTCAAATGCAAGAAACCATCCATGAATTCAAGCCTTACATCGCCTCCGAAGAGACCATAAAGGAGCTCACCCCCAGAGCCGTTATTCTGGGCTGTGTCTTTGGGGTTTTGTTCGGAGCCGCCTCCGTCTATCTCGCACTGAAAGCCGGTCTTACCGTATCAGCATCGATTCCCGTAGCGGTATTGGCAATCTCTTTAGGACGCAAGTTTCTCAAGACGACGATTCTTGAAAACAACATCATTCAGACTACAGCCTCTGCAGGTGAGTCGATTGCTTCTGGTGTCGTTTTCACACTGACCGGATTTCTTTTCCTGAGCCTTACGGATAAGGGCGAAAGCGTCGGCGCACCTTATTTTGATTACTGGACGATATTCATTCTTGCGGCGTTAGGCGGCGTGTTAGGCACGCTCATGATGATCCCCCTCAGACGTTCTCTCATCGTTAAAGAGCACGGTAATCTTCCATATCCGGAAGGCACCGCATGTGGTTCGGTATTAATCGCCGGAGATAAGGGTGGAAGTTCGGCGAAAACAGCATATCTGGGTTTGGGCTTTGCCATGCTGTATGCGTTTTTGCAGCACGTCATGCATATCATTGCGGAAACGCCGACTTTTGTAACCAAGCAAACCAACAAGTTTCTCCCCTCAGCGACAGTCAACGGCGAAATCACACCCGAGTATATGGGCGTTGGATATATCGTCGGTTTTAGAATCGCCGGCTGTTTGGTTGCCGGTGGTGTTCTCGCCTGGCTCGGTTTAATACCACTTCTTGCCGGGCTGGTGCCGATGGACACCATCGCGCAGCAGTTGGTCAAACTTGGATATTTGCAGAGTTTGACAGCGGTCGGAGGACCTGGAGGTTGGGATCCGGCAACTCATACATTTGCCAACACCGCTGAAGCTGTTTACCGCGCGTATGTCAGACAGATTGGTGCGGGTGCTGTGGCTGCCGGTGGTTTCATCACTCTGATCAAAACAATTCCTACGATTGTCTCTTCATTCAAAGACAGTTTGGGATCGTTCAAAACTGATGGTACTTCTGGTGCTGTTTCCAGAGCGGAAAATGATCTATCGATCAAAACGGTTTTAGTCGGGTCTGTGGTGTTGGTCGCACTGATGATGGTGCTTCCTCAGATACCGGGTGATTCAATTCTGCAAAAGCTGCTGATTGGCGTGCTTGTGATCGTGTTCGGATTTTTCTTTGTTACAGTGTCGAGCCGTATTGTCGGATTGATTGGTTCCAGTTCCAACCCGATCTCAGGAATGACCATTGCCACATTGATGGCTACTTCTCTCGTATTCATCGGCTTCGGATTGACCGGCAATTTCTATGAGCCAATGGTGCTCGTCGTCGGCGGCATCGTCTGCATCGCCGCCGCCAATGGTGGTGCCACATCTCAGGACTTGAAGACGGGATACATCGTTGGTGCCACGCCACGCAATCAGCAGATCTGCTTATTCATCGGCGCTGTCGTTGCGTCGATTGTTATCGGTCTCACCGTAAAAATGCTTGATCATCCTTCGCCTGATATGGTGGCAAAAGGAATTGTGCATGCCATCGGCAGCGACAAATTCCCAGCGCCGCAAGGTACATTGATGGCCACTTTGATCCGGGGTATGTTGTCTTTCAATCTGGATTGGAACTTTGTGCTTGTCGGGGTCTTCCTTGCCACCACGATGGAGCTATGCGGAGTCAATGCTTTGAACTTTGCGGTCGGAGCTTATCTGCCTTTGTCCACAACACTTCCTATTTTTGCCGGCGGCGTAATCAAGAAATTCGTCGAGATTACGGCGAAGCGCAAAGGCGAGGAATCGGCTGATGACGAGTTGGGAAGCGGCAGTTTGTTCGCTACCGGTCTTGTCGCAGGTGGTGCATTAGCCGGAGTTATCGTGGCACTGCTTTCGATACCGGAGCCGATTTACAATTTCCTGCAAAAAATAAGTTGCGAGCATACCCTTACCCACATGCTTGGTTCCGAGGGATACCAGCTTGCCGGTGTGATTTTCTTTGTATTCATGGGGCTAACTCTTTTCAAAGTTGCCACCGGTAAATCAGAAGAGCCTGCGATGGCAGTCGCATCAGCATCTGAAAAACCATCAGCTGAAGCGAAATCGTCTGAATCAAAAGCGACGCCGGAAAGACCAGCGTCGACAGAGATATCTGGTTCGTCAGATGGACCGCCGGCGCCAGATGATGCCGACAAGCCCGACGAATAAATCAACTACCAAACGAATTGAGCTTTTTGATCGCCTTTGACGAATTGAAAGCCGAATTGTTCGACTTCGCCGGCAGCGCCGTTGAAGAATTCGACAGCATGAACGTCTTTCTTGCTCACCGGAAGTGGTGCGCCCAGTGTACGGAAGAGTTCGATGGTCTTCTTGGTATCGAGAACTACTTGGGTAGAACGGCGGTCGTCACCGTAAAAGGATACGGAAGCCAACCAACCTTCATTCGGTTGGCGCTTGATTTGGACGATACCGCGAGTGCCTGCATTGGTTGCCGTGATCATGATTGACTCCATTTCAAATAAAAGTCCGCGCCACGCGTCGGGTGGCTGTCTCTACTACATCGCAAAGAGGGGCAATCATATGTGAGAACCGAGAACCCGTATACATTTTGGGTTTTAGGCGCTTGACAAAAGTTACAATGTTGCGAAGTGAATTGGGCGATTTGCGCTAGTTTTTAGCCCATGCTAAACAGCCTAAAGGTAACCCAATTCAGCCTTAAAGGTTGCCAAGCGGCTGTCTGTGCAATTGTAGTAGAGACAATCTGTTTACAACCAATTGGAAGATTGCATTAACACTCAGCGACTGTTTTCTATGCGTCCGGCATTACGGCATGTACGCATGTTACGGCAAGCGAGCCATCGCCTACGGCAAATCCGACTCGTTTTGTTGAGCCGGAGCGAATGTCACCGGCGGCCAACAATCTTGGAATTGAAGTTTCGAGCGGGCAGGGAATTCGATCTTTC
>JAYRNY010000974.1:0-1908 GCA_041911975.1 bacterium
CAAGAGAAAACCCAGCAGCGCGATTGCTTTTGCAAACCAGTGTTTCAATTCTTTGGAAAACGCCCACAGGATCACAGCGATCGATGCCGATGTCGTCACAAGCGCCCATGCGATCCAGGCACCGTTTATATCAAAGAACGACAGAGGTAGCAGAGTTACAAAAGTGACTGGAGTGTTCGGATTGGAAAATGGTGCTTCCGGAATAACCGGCGCCGTCAATTTCGATTCCAATTCGAATTGTGCTTTCCCGTCATAAATTCTGGTTGGTAGCGACAGGCACTGTCTCGCCAGCACACCACTTCCGTAAAAGCTGACGAAGTCGCTAATGTAAGGACGACCTTCGATTTGCAAGGCGTGCAGCTTATTTTCAGCCATCCATCTGCCCAGCATGACGTACGCATTCAGCGTCATAAAAAGTACGAAGACGAAGTACATAAACCAAAATCGTCTTCGATTTTTTTCGCTGAGCATTATCTAGTTCGATACTTTAGTTTTGAGCTTTTCGGAAAACTTTTGCCAGGCACCAGGGTTGACGGCATTACCGGGGAGCTTGCCGGAAAAGGCTTCGATCAGTCCCCTCACAGCGAGTTCGTCCATTGCCGCTCGGGTTTCTTTGGTCGCGCTGCCGATGTGCGGTACAAGAACAACATTGTCGAGAGCCATCAAACGTTTTGGTACTGCCGGCTCTTTCTCAAAAACATCTAACCCGCAGCTCGCGATTTTTCTTTGTTCCAATGCATCAACCAACGCTTCTTCATCGATGACCGCTCCACGTGAAGTGTTGACCAGCACACAATGCGGCTGCATCAGCGCGATTTCTTCCCTGCCTACGAGATGTCGCGTTTCCTCTCTGAGCGGGCAATTTACACTGATGAAATCGGCTCTTTTGCATAGGTCGTGCAAAGACGTTTTTTCTGCATCAAACGTTTTTTTCAATTCATCATCGGTTTTCTTGTCGTCGCCTTTGCGCGTATAGATGATGTTCAGACCAAAGGCGCGGGCCCGCTTCGCTACTGCTTTTCCGATGCGCCCCATACCGATAATGCCGAGCGTTTTTCCATTTAGCTCTGCGCCCAACATGAGTTCACGTTTCCAACCAATCCATTCTCCGCGGCGGACAAAACCGTCGGCCTCGACTATTCTTCTAGCTGCTGCAAGAAGCAGACCAAATGCCAGGTCGGCAGTGGCATTGTCGAGAACTCCGGGCGTGTTTGTGATGAGCACTCCGGCTTTGTTGGCGTCGGCGACATTGATATTGTCGTATCCCACCGCGACGTTTGCCACCAATTTTAACTGCGGTCTTGCTTTGAAAAGCTCGGCGTCTACCTTGTCGCCCAGGATGCACACGAGTGCGTCTTTGCCCTCCAGCCGTGCCTCGACGTCAGACCTTTCCATTGGATCGTCGGACTCGTACGCGTCCACTTGCGCGAAATTGGTCAGTGCATCAAATGCTTTTTCCGAGAGTTTGCCGGTGACGAAGACTTTCATAATTTCAACTTTTTTGCAGCTCTCTCGTTTGGAGTGTGTGCGAAGAAGCCAGGTGCTCTCTAATGATGCTTTCAGTGTTTTCAACTTCTACTTTTGTGCGTGAATCATCCCACCCGAGGCAGCTTCGCACAAGTCGCGCGACTTTGGGAATAGCATCCAGGCACTGCCCCTGGTGCACCAGTCCCATGCGCATGCGGCGGAATAAGAGATCTTCCAGAAGCATTGCTGATTCGTTGACTATGCAGAAGGGTATTTCGGCCATGATGGGCGGGAAGTCCGGACAGACTCTTTCAGCTAGTTCCGGCTCTTTTTCCACGACGGTGAGAACCTTGTCCGCATCACTTCCGTAGCTTGCGATTAAGTGATCGAGCGTGGCAGGCTCGATGGAGAGTTTGCGCGCGCGTGCCGCAATTTGAGCGG
>JAYRNY010000975.1:0-3270 GCA_041911975.1 bacterium
GCATCGCTGATTGCTGTCAAAGAGAAACAAACGTGAATAGAGCCTCATGACGCGAACTGAATCAGCAACTGGGCATGACCGAAAGCGAAGTGGAGCGACTTATTGTTCAGCGCCAGTACAAGCGTCTTTTAGAACTTGTGGAGAAGGCCGTTCTTAAGGAGTCGAGGCTGAAAGAACTTGAGGCCAAAGGGGCTGTGGCTGCTTTTGTGCCCGTCGATGTGAATTCGGCCACCAATCGCGATCTAATGGATATCCTCGGCATGAATAAGGAAACCGCCCAGAAAGTCTGCGAAAAGCGGCCCTTTCCGCATTTGTCCAATCTGGTTGAGCTGAAGCTCGTTTCTGAGGGCGGCTTGAAAGATCTGCTCACTAGAGGCGCCGTTCTCAAATTAGTGGATGGGGGCAAGCGCAAAGACATTAATTCGGCGCCCTTAGAGGAACTGGTCAAATCTGGGCTGGAACCAAGCCTGGCCAGGCGCATCGAGCGCGGTCGTCCATTCGGCACCTGGGCGGAACTAGAGGATTATCTGCAGATCGACCTCAGCAAGGAGCCGGTGCTCAGGCAAAATTTTTGTTTGGGGATTTTTTCCGACTAATTTTCCCCAGGCGACCGTTGACCTACCTGGAAGGATTGTTTCCGCGAAGTGCGACAAGAGGGTTTGCGTGATGGCTAGTAAAGTTGAGATCTGCCCGGAAGTAGCCCGCATGGCTCAAGTAAAGGCGCGCTCTATTGGCGCTTCCTTAACAAATGAGCTGGCCCGCCTGGTGGTCGAGGAATCTATTATGGCCGGCGACCCCGAGCTCGATCTCGTAATCGAGGCGGCCAGCACACTTAGCGAGATTGACGCTCTGGTGTCAGTGGCCGGTGTTAACGGGGTGGGCGTGAACGGTCGCGAAATAGACGTAAGACCTATTAATGACGACGGCTGCATCGCTGTGCCGCGCTTGCTTATCGGCACTCCTTATTTATCTGCCGGCACTCTGGTTGTGAAAATGACAGGACATGTTGGCGAGGTTGTCGCGCATGTTGGCCCGGGAAGTTTTCTTGCTCAAGAAGACAAAGCCGGGCAGGATGATTATGTTTATGTTCGCGTTAACATCGATCCGTCCTTCGATCTGGAAAAAACTCTTATTGCTCTGGTCAATGCGCCGGTTGTGGACTTTGCCCAGAACCTCAAGCATCTGCCCGATGATGCAGAATTGACGCGTTTTCTCACTTCACGAGAGCAGATGATTCTGGCTCGCCAGAAGCAAGTCCTGACAGCAATTGCCAGCAAGCCGGCTGTGCGCGAATCTTTCGCCCGATTGGCAGAGAGCACTGCCTGGTCAAAACTGTCGACAATTCTTCAGTCGAGCGGCGTCTGGGAAGTCCGTACTTTGAGATTTACCGAAAAGCTGGCGCAGAAATTCTCGGCCCTTAGCCGCGATCGAATCAGAGACGAAATAAGAAGTGCCGGCGAAGAATTCGGCGGGCAGCCTGAAACGCCTGAATTCAGACGCGAAATCGTGAAACGACTGACCAAGCTGGAGATCGAGGAGCGCCTCAAATCTGCAGCGCCTGCAAAGGTGAAGCAAATCATCGATGCGGTAGTCAGTGGTCAGAGTGCAAAAGATGCAGTCAATGCAGTGGTTTCCAACAAAGTAGCCGTGGCAATTGCTCTTTCGATCAAAGAGCAGCGCAGCGCCCTTGCTGGTTTCTGCCAGGCATCGGCCGAAGAGATCGGTCTGGCTTTTGGCAAACTGGCATTGCAACCTGCATATGCAACGCATAGCTTTGATCCCGAGCAAGGCATGGAAGCGATAAATGAGGCTCTGGCACTGCTTGAAGCCGGGCAGATCGCTGAAAAAGCAGAAGACTTCGATATGGATCTGGCAGTCAGCTAAGAGCTTGGTACAATCGCTACATGTCTCGTAGCGCCAATGCCACAATCAATTGCCCGGCCTGTAAAAAGCCCAATGACGGGGGCATGAACTTTTGTATTTTTTGCGGAACAGTCATCAACCAGGCCACTGCCAAACGCGCAGACCGCACTTGCGTGAGCTGCGGGCGTTTTGACGAACTGAACGTCAACTTTTGCATCCATTGTGGTGCCAATACATCTCAGGGATTCACTCACGACTCGATTGAGATGGGTCAATTGAGCAACCTCAGAGAAACCAAGCACACGCCGGTGATGCAGACGCGCCCGCCGGCCGCTCAGAGCGTCACGCGCAATAGAGTCAAAGCAGTCAGTGCTCAAGTGGCACAAGACCGCATGCGGGCTCAAAAAGGCCAGGCTGGAAAGCCGGTCAGCAATCTTGTTTTTGTTGCCGTCGGCTCGGTAATTGGGTTAGTCCTGGCGGCTATCTCCTTTCAATCGGGACTGCTCGTGCAGGCCGCCCGTTTTTGCCTGCCCTCTCAGGGGCTGGCCATCTATACTGAAGCGCCTGGAATGACCGTACTTATTGAAGGACCCAAAGGCAAGGACTTCACTTTAGGTGAAACCGGTCAGTCCGGAACACTTGCCATCAATGACCTCACGCCCGGCAAGGGTTATCATTTGCGCATGGAAGGTCGCGGTTTTGAGACCGTCTACTTTCCACCCTTTTCGATTTATGCGAATAATGTTTCTGTTCTGGGCTATCCCCGAAAGGTAGCTTTGCCGCCTCGTCATATTTGACCGGTGATTGCGGCAGCCAAACGGCAATTGTCCGTAATTTAGGGAAAATACTAACTGAGGGGGATTTTTGTCCAAATGAGAGGGTCGGGCCAGACCGAAAACAGAAGGGTGTGTGCCAGCTGCAAACGTGCATTGCCTCAAGGCGCAAAGTTTTGCGGTTTTGACGGCACGCGCGTTGACGATCAGAGCGAAAACAAAGCCAATGGCAAAGACTCCAAGCAATGCCCAAAATGCAGCAAGTTTTTCCCTGCCTATGCACAGTTCTGCCCGAATGACGCTGCCAAGCTTGCTGATGCAAAAGTAGAGCCGGCCCCATCTCCTTTTGCTGCTCCGCCTGGATTTGCCCAACCGCATCCACCAGCCCAGCCGCCTCAGCCGGTTCAAAAGCCTGCTCAGCCGGCGTCTGAGCCAGCGCAATCCGGTTCTGCCTCAAGAGATTTGACCGACACGGCTCCTCCCATTGATGAAGAATTGGCGCGTTCGGGCGATTTTGCCAAAAATCAGGGCGAGCCTCGCAAGCCCACTCAGATGGCAGAGGTTTTCGATGATAACAATGCCGGACTTTTCCACAACTTGATCGGCAAGACGATAGAAGGTAAATACGAAGTCC
>JAYRNY010000976.1:0-9803 GCA_041911975.1 bacterium
ATTAAGATTCTGGGGTCATCCTGCAATGTCCTTTGAACATCATTCAACATCAGAACGGCAGAGCCAGATCGGCCAGTGTCAAGTGTGGACTGCTCAGTAAGAACAGCAGAGACATCCGTCGGTGCGGTAGTACCACTCATCTTAATATCCTCCTGAAAGAAGCGCCTGGAAATGTTCCGTACTTCGGTATCAATTAGTGGTGGCGGTACATTTTGCCAGCGGGGAAAGGGGAGTTCGGTGTGACCCGATACAAACAGATTAGGGGTCGTTTGTTTATTCTGCGTGTACGGACGTCAAGCGCCCGAGAGTGGCGCTGGCGAACATATATAAGGAATGTGGAGAATAGAAGTAAGGAGAACCAGGGGATGGCGGTACACGGTAATGAAACACTGTCCCGATACGCTAATTATTACCCCCTCACCGCACTAAAAGCATCGAGGTTCTAATGACTGCACTCGATCAATCTGTTGACACGCCCGTGAATCAATCTGCCAATCAAGCAAGGATGATTGAAGAGATTTTTGCACCGTCAAACTATGCTGCCTTCATTCAGTCTCTAAAAATGGAAAGAACGCAAGGGGAAACAGGGAAGAAGAACGACGAGTTTGCAGCCTTCATAAATATGGATCAAAAGGATGGTCGCGGCAGTCTCACAGTGAGCGCCGATCATCCGCTGAAATACACTGTCAAGGATGGAGACAGCCTCTGGAGCATAGTCAGCGAAGCACTTACTAAGAAAACCGGCGAGGCGCCGACAGCGTGGAAGACTCTAGATACTCTACGGAGGATCGCGGAGAGCAATCGCATGAGTAATCCGGATTTGATTCATGCAGGTGATGTAATAGATTTCTCGGTGATTGGCGATTTACAGAATGGGGAAGAAACCGGGAGGCAAGAGCAACGACAAGCGCGTACATTGCACAATCCAGAAACTGGTAAACCGATAGTTCCGTATAGTAATAATGGAGGCGGCGTCAACGAACCAGTAGATCGACAAATGCGCACTGAAACGCCGACCGAAAGCTCGCGGCGCAACAGCTGGTACATCTCGCAGGCTGGAGATAACTATGGTTGCGCCCCCACCAGTCTTACTATGGCATTGGCTGCCAATGGACTAATGGAACCAACAGAAGCAAACAGGCAAAGACTTATTCGTGAGACAGGCACAAACCGAGAAGTTGGTTTTCCAGGCACGAGTTCGTTAATGGCAGAAGAAGCGAGAAGAAGAGGACTGCAAGCAGAAGCGCACTACACCACTGACTGGCGCGCTGTCGACGCTGAACTTTCCAAAGGCAGACAAGCGATTGTTAATGGAACAACTATAGGCAGAGATGGAACAACACTTTTCAAACACTTTGTCTTTATATCAGGCAAAGACGCAGCCGGAAATTACCTTGTTGGAGATCCCACTGGTAGCAGGCCGACGACATGGTCGCAAAGTGAAGTGGCAGCCTTCCTTACTCGCGGTCCTGCGCCCAACGGTTTTACCGCTGTCTGGCGCTAAACAGTTATGTCAACGGCAACCGAATCCAGAATGTGCTGCCGACACCTTCTTCGCTCTCCACACCGATCGTGCCACCATGAGCAACGACGATAGACTTTGATATTGCCAGACCCAGACCTGTTCCGCCCTTCACTCGATTATCATCGATTGAAACCTGCTCGAAGCGGTCGAAGATCTTATCGCGAAATTCCGCTGGAATTCCTCTGCCCTGATCTGAGATTCGAATTTCAACGTATCTATCAAACAATTCCATAGCTGCGGTAACGGTAGTTTTCTGAGGTGAAAACTTTATGGCATTGCCCAACAAATTGACCAGCACCTGAATTAATTTGCCGGCATCAGCGTTAACTTCAATGATGAACAAGTCAGTATTCAGACTGACCTTGTTGCGCTCGGCAAGACTTCGCACAGCTTCAACAGATCGCGTCACCACTTCCGACAGCTCTGTGGGTTCGGCGTATATCTCAACCTTGCCGGACTCCATTCTTTCGAATTCGAGCAGCTGATTAATGAGATTAATCAAACGCTCCAACTCTGAAAATGCATGTTCAATGCGTGGGCGACCTTTCTCCGTGAGTTCTCCATACACTCCGCTTAGCAGCAAATCGAGAGTCATCTGAAGTGAAGTTAGAGGAACACGCAAATCATGGCTGACCATCTGAATAAACTCGCGTTTCAATTGTTCGAGTTTTTTCCGCTCGCTGACATCGTGAATAACGCAATACAAAGAATGATCGGCAGGCGACCACGACACTGCCCATTGAACATCCACCTGCGCACCAGATTTTGCAATGGTTCTGTTTTCAAATTTAACAACTGTCTTGCTTTTTCGCGCTTCGTCAAACTTCTCATTGGTAACTTGTTGATCCGACTCTGCAACGATATTGATAAAGCGCTGTCCGAGCAGCTCGTCAGGTTCATAACCCCAGAGTTGCTGTGCCGCCGGATTCAATTCCGAAATCGCGCCGCGATCGTCAATGGAGCAAATCACCTCAACAGCGTTTTCCACAAGCGCCCGTTCTTTTCTGTTCGCTTCGATGAGAGCGCCGGCCATATCGTGGAATGCCGCGTCCAATTCAGCAATTTCGTCCTTGCCTTCAAGTTGCGGGTGAAGCGATTCACGCCTCGATAACCGGTACGAATTGTCGCGCATGATACCGAGCCGCGCTGTAACGAAATTAAAGAAAACCAGAGCCGCGCCGATGGAAACAAAGATATTCAAAATCGCGCCGCCAATCAGCAGGCTGCGCAGGAGATCGGTGGCACCTGATTCGGCAAGCGAGCTTTCTTTTTCAGAGACGGTCTCATAATCATTCAGCTCTTGAATGAAAGGCTCAAGCAAACCTGCCACGGAGCGGATCTCCTTGAAAACCTGGCGCGTCAATACATTGTCATTGTCAAAAGCATCCAAAAGCCGGCGTGACCTATCGAGATGACCGGTGCCCTCCATGGTTTTTCCAGAAATAGTCTTTAGCAATTCCCGCTCTTTTTCGCTGTTGACCTTCAGAGATTCCAATTTCATCAGCTCGTCAAACAGGCGTTTCTTGGTATCTTCATACTTGTCGGAATAAACAGCAACGCCGGTCAGGCAGTAGCTGGACATTGCCAGCGACGCATCGACATACAGGCGTGAGACTACATTCGCTTGAGAAATTATCGTTTTCGCGAAGAAATGCCTTTCTGCTTCTAATTGGCTGCGCTGAAGCAAGACCGACAGCATGCCAATAAAAATTAATGCAATAACTGTCGGGATGAAGAATAGCAGCATCCCCATGTGAGACAGCGATAGATTTAGTCGCAGAGGCACGGCAGTTAAGGCTTTCGTGGCGGTAATCTCTCTATCGATACTGTCACAATTTTACTTGGCTGAGCGCAATTGCAGCGCGGAATCAGCGGGAATTGTCTTATATTGGGATATTGTTGTTTATTTTGCGACAATAGACTAGTGCACCGGCTAGGCAGAAACTATGGCTAAGGTTTTAATCGTCGAGGATGATCCAGGTGTTTGCGAAACAGTCAGAGATTGGCTTGAGAATCAGCACCACGCAGTGGAAGTGGTGAATTGCGGGCTGGACGCAGTCGAATACATGAAAACATACGCCTACGACGTTATCATTCTAGATTTGTATCTGCCTGACATCGACGGACTGGAAGTGTTGCAAAAGTACCGAGGAGGCGGCGGCACTGCGCGAGTGCTAATTCTAACCGGGCGCAACGAAGTGAGAGATCGCGAACATGGGCTCGACCTCGGTGCGGATGACTATCTAGGAAAGCCATTTCATCCTCGCGAGCTGGCTGCTCGCTTGCGCGCTCTTCTCAGGCGCGACTCCATGAATACTTCGACTCAGCTCACAGTCGGAAATTTTGTGCTTGACTTAACCGCGATGAAACTCTTGCGCAGCGGCGAAACGATAACCCTTTTGCCGAAAGAGTTTACTCTGATGGAACTTTTCATGCGCAACCCCGATCAAGTCTTTCACCCAGATCAAATCTTGCAAAAAGTCTGGACGGCAGACTCGGAAACATCACCTGAGACTCTGCGGGTTCACATCAAAAGGTTGCGCGACAAAATAGACACAGAAGGAAAGCCATCGCCGATTCAAAACATTAAAGGACTGGGATACAAACTAGACAGCGGCAATTGTTAGAGACGGAAGCGGTCCGCATACAAACGCCCAATGCAGGCTGTTAACCTGCATTGAGTCCCCTTGAGAATGAGAAACGATTCTTGCGCGGCTGAAACATTGTGCACAGGAATGACTTACAATCTAAGATTAGACACAGTGTGTTTACTGCGCGTGTACTAACTCGAATGCTCTCATTTGAAATGAAAACTTTCACTTTCCTGACGTCATCAGTGTTGATGCTTTCATCCAACATTGCGGTACAGGCTGCCACTCCTTTTGAGGAGCACAGTGAAGCAGCAAAAAAACTGTATGACAAACGCGAGTTCCGCAAGGCGATTAAGGAAGCGACCCTGGCAATCGAAGCAGAGCCGAGGAGATTCGAAGGGTATTACAGGCGGGGCAAATGCTATAGTGAAATAGACTCGCCACTCGAAGGAATGCCGGACTTCAACAAGGCTCTGGAACTGAATCCTAAATTTGTCGATATATGGGTCAGCAGGGCGCTGGCGTACCAGAGACTGAAGGACGACAACAAGGCGCTGGAAGATCTCAAACGAGCAGTAACGTTGGATCCGCGTCACACCAAAGCAATGCGCAAATTGCTCGTAATTTGTCTCAGACACAATGATTTCAAGACCGGCATCAAGTATGCGACACTCGCAATCGACGCAAAAGATAATATCATTGAAAATTATGAGCGGAGAGGAACATTCCACGCCTTATCCGGCGATGAAAAGAAAATGCGAGCAGATTATTCTTCTGCCCTGGCACTAAAACAGGCAGAACTTACCACACTCGAACAAAACAAATCTACGAGTGAAAAAGACATTTCTGAGAAGAAGCAGGAATTCGCTGATGTATACAATGAACGAGGGAAAGCGTATGCAACCTTGAATGATTTCAAAAGTGCTATGAATGATTTCGAGCAGGCGCTAAAGATTGTTCCGCAGGATACTACTTACATGAACAATGTAGGAGCTGTTCTGCTGCATACGAATCAAAATCCAAAGGCACTTGAGGTGCTAACAGAGGCCTGCCGCTTGCGCACTGACAGCGCTTCTATTCACAGCAACTTAGGCATAGCACTGGAACGAGCCGGGAAACATTCGGAAGCAAAAACGCATCTTGAGCAAGCTTTAACTATTGATTCCGACAAGACCAAATACTTTTCACTCCATCAACGTGTAGCTCAAGAAATGGGGAACACGGAGGAAGCCATGGCCGATATCATTGGCATCAGCTCGATGCGAGTGACCAAGCATGCGCGAATCCCGGACAAGAAGATTTACTCTCTGCTCGATCAATTCGACGAATTGATCAGGCTCAACCCGACGGACCCGGCCAACTTCTATAACCGCGGCGTAATCAACCTATCGCAAAGCAGATATGCAGCAGCAAAGGAAGACTTCACCACATTTTTGAAACTGCAAAAGGGAGTGGGAGAATCGCCGACCTATGGTTCGATCTTGCTCTACATAGCATTACAAAACATGCACCAGATTCGCGAAGCTGCAGAAGTCATGAAAAACGCAAAAGCATCGACGGAGAGTGCAGGGTGCAAGCAAATGTTGTCATTATTCACGGACGAAGCAGGTCTCGCCGATTTTATGGACTCACGCGAGAGCAGGCAGAGAGAGCTTTCAATCAACTGTTTCCTCGGATTGAAACAACTAGCGGATGGAAAAAAAGTTCCAGCGGAGCAAAAATTGATCTGGGTTAGAGATCATGGAAAACCAACTCAAGATGAATATCTGCTGGCTGTAAGCGGTCTAACCAAATTGGGCGTCATGAAGCCGACCAGTCAGACGAGTACAATAGCGAGACGATCCTCCAGCGAGACGATTTCCGAGCCTGAGATATCGTTCAAATAAGATAGCATCACCTTTACCACCACCAGAGTCGAAACTTTTTCTCTGGTTTGACAGTTTTTACGATAGCTACGGCAGGCGCAATTTGACCAACGCTCATAGCAGGAGTTCCCTTTGACAAAGAGGGATCTTTGACCGCTGAATTTTCCTTCGCCCCGGGAGTCTCTTTGTAGTTACGCACATATAGATTCGTTCCTACCTGGCTCGGTAGTGGTGCGCCGTTTACACGTTTTCTCTGTTGCATCAGATCGCGCAAATTCTCCACCGACTTCTCGCGTTCAATGTGCGCTATCGATCCATCCTTTGGGTTTGCTTTTAGCGCAGCAACTTCTGCTGCATTTGGAGGTTCAGGTATATCAGGCGCCGACTTTTTGGCATCGCTTTTTGGTACCGGTGTTGGCTCCCGTGCTTTTTTACCTTCCGCATCGATACCAAATCGATCCAGGCAAAGCTTGCAATAATCGCCTATCGTTCCAGACGGTTGCAGAGCGTATGCGATGCGATATTCACGAATCGCCGATTCTTTATGCTTCAAATGCACCATGCAATTTGCATAGTAATAGTGCAAAAGAGGATTGTTGAATTCCGACGGCAAAGCTGCCCCCAGATCATTTGCCGCATCTGCAAATCGGCGGTGACGATATTCCTCGGTGGCTTTACCCAGGAAATCTTCCCTTTCGTTCGATGAGGCAGTGGCATCCCCTCCTGAGTCCTCAGCACGAACCAGACCTGGAATTGCAAATGCACAAGAAACAATTGCAATTACCGGGATAGCCCGAATGTCCATTCGGCATGAAACCTTCATTGAGTTGAATTTCGCAAAATTTATTTCAAAAATCATATCTATTGCACCGAACCAAATAATTGATCCATATAGCCTGATGACTTTGACGGCCAGCCTGTGAAAATCACATCCGTCTTTCTCTTGATGCTGAGCACGCCCAAGCACTGACGCCAACCAGTTCCCGGCTGCCAGGTCAGTGTTCCGGAAACAGCAGTGCGGTGAGCGTCGGACGAGTAGCTGGGCCAACTGGGCTTTGGTTTACTTGGAATTTCATAGTGACCATCAATGATGGTTGTCCATGCCGTATTCGGTTGATCCTTTTGTGTGGTCTCCTTCACAATCTCCTTGCTCTGCCCCTCAGGAGAAGCGCTGGTATTAAGCCAACTGGGAAGCTGCCCCTGAGTGCCGGTTGCGACCTGTGCATCTGTGTTATCCGGAGTGCTGTACTTCGGAAAGATGTAATAGGTCGTGGTGTCGGATCCATTGTTGACGAGTTTTTGCGATTGCAGCAATAGCCGCAACTCACCCAGTGAAATCCCCGGCTTGAACTCCTTCACTCGCTGCAAAATAGCATTAGTAGCCGCTGAGTGATCGCCGGGCAATGCATTGATCGCCTGCCACAGATTGTCCGGCTTCAGTTCATTTCCAAGCGAAACATATCCATTCAACAAACCTGTCACATCAAGCCACTTCGAAAGCGACTCAGGATACTTGTAGCCTTTCTTTTCGAGATCGACGCTTTTGATTGGCTGTATGGTGCCGGTATCAAAAAAATATGGCTGAGGCGGAGCCTTATGGACATGACCATTGCCATCATCCAATCTCGCCGTCACGATTGACGTTAATGTTATCGCCACGAACGAATGCGGAATCGTCAGCTCATAGGTATGCATCGGGTTCGCCACTGCAGAAGCTGCAGCGCCAAGTGCGATCTGGTCTGAAATCTGTCCGGACTCTTTAAACGTATTGGGCAACGTCATGGCAGGACTACGGTCAACAGCCACATTTTTCCACTGGTCAAACGTGCTGTTAGCCACCAAGTGAGATGCTTCATTGTTGTGAAAAGTGACAAAGCCGAAGTAATTTCCGTTCGCTTGCGACGGATTGTAGCCCTGCATAAAACTCTGATTGAGCTTCGTATGCAGATTAGCGCTCACACCGGGAGGAATCGTCTGCAAATCGCTGACTTTGATATTGGATTCTTCGCCCCGATAGAGCGCGGCAGAATCCCAATCATCTGTGTCCCCAGCCGTTACAGCACCGTTTTTCCCAAGCAGCTTTGCTGGTTTGCCAGAGACTAACCTGTTGAAGTATACGGACAATGTAGATTTGTTCGTCAACATTCCATACAACTGGTCGTTCAACATCTGCGCGCTCGTCAACGCTTCACTCGGTGAGCCGCCCGAAGAGCCATATCCTTGCTGAATCATCGATTGAGCATTTGCATTGACGAGAAACGCTTTGCCCCAGACTCTGTTAATGTTCGCCAAACCAATTGCGTGCTGAGAGTCACCGACATCATCGTAGCCGGAGCCCTGCTTTGAATTTGTGCCTGTTGCGCTGGTTTTGATTTCGAATACACGTTTCGCCACATTGAGCGCACCAGCATCAATTGAATTCTTCATTTCTTGGGAGCTGCCCAGATAGACACTCATTCGAAAACCGGCCAGGATGGCGAAGATGATCAATAGAGCGCAAATAGCTACTATCGCGAGGGTAGTACCACGCGCATTTCGTATGAGTTTTGTTTTCATCGCTTAGTTAGTGTGCATTAAGGTGGAACAGGAGTCGAAACAATCGGCTGCTTCGCATTAGCAGAAACAGTCACACGCTCGTAGCCGGGGAAGGGAACGGGTATGTTCACTATCATAGAAGTAGTAAGGGACACTTCTTGAGTTTTCACGTCAAAAACCAGATTACTGAATTGAAGATGTGACATTGTGGGCGGCAATTGATACTGCCGTATTACATCGGAACAAGCCTTGGCCGCATTTGCCTGATCTGGAAGGGTAGCGCACAACCGTGCCAGTTGCTCGGCAAACTCCTCATTTGCGTGCGCGGCGTGAAACATGACTGCGACATCAGCCGCACACAATACGAGCGGAACAAAAACAATTCCGACTCCGACTATTGACTCGATGAGTGGATTTCCGTTATTTCTTCTAAATTTCATAGCAATACATCTTAATCGAAATGAGAAACACCCTACTCGTTCAGAAAACGATTGTTCTCAACGGGCCGCCTGCCAGAGACTGAAAATGTAATTGGACTTCCAAGTCCTGATACTCCATTGAAAAATGGAATACTGAGCAGAGGCTTGAATGATACCTTCGTATCGATGGTGACAAACCAGAAGTCGACCGTCTGATTGCTGCCGACCGGCTGCCAGGGTACCGGTTTGTATCCTACTTTCGTAACTATCAATTCATCCGAGTTTGAAAGTCCTCCCAGCAAAGTCTTCCGCCATTGATCTGGAATAACCTTCATCACTGTTCCCTTTGCGTCAATACACTTAGAACGGGGCAACTTCTGCGCTTCGCGCAATTGCAATTCGAGCAGATAACGAGCCGATGCATAGTCAACGCCGATCAAGATCGCATCGAGAACAGGAAACAGTCCAAACATAAGAAGCAAGAATAAACCAGGTGCAAATTCACTCAATGCAGTGCCTGCCTGAGAGCTTCGGAATATTTTTGGAACAGTTCGTCGTAGCTGCAACAAAGCTCCGCCTCGCGGTCGAGAAACTCATACTTTCCCATCATACTCAAAACGCGCTTACCGTCTATGCCTTCACGCAACGAGATTTGTAAAGCAATTATGGAGTCGCATTACAAAACCACATATTGCTAGTGAAGAGTTACTCCGAAGTTTTGAAACTACTCGATTAGACTGCGGTCACCAACAACAAATTTGTAAAGCAATTGTGGATTTGCTTTACAAAAATGTGCGATTAACTTTTTGAGGAAATCCCAGACGCCACTTGTTTCGCAACCGATAATAGCGATTTTTGGAGCAAATCG
>JAYRNY010000977.1:0-15600 GCA_041911975.1 bacterium
AGCTTATATCAAACACTTTCGCAATTGTGTTCTAATCGCCTATCCGATTTGCACAAACTCGCTGAAAGCGAAATCAAATTGAAGTATCTCTCGACGATTCAAGATATCGCTGCAAATTTGCTAGATTCACACGACTTGAAATCACTGATTCAGAAACACCCCACGCTTGACGAACTGATTCACAGCACAGGCAACGTATTCATCACCGACGGAAATATCCTGCGGAAAAATGCAACACCGGATAACCCGACACTCCAGGCGCTTATTGAATGGCTCGAATGCGGACCAAACGAGGAGGTGTTTGCGTGTGACGATCTACCGGCTCGATATGGTCACGACATCGGAGCTTATGCATGCGGATTACTGGCGGCAAAAATTCCCAACCATAACAAATCCTGGCTAATCTGGCTGAGGCCTGAGATGTCCAAGGCAGTTCACTGGGCCGGAGACCCATTCAAACCATCAAGCGACAGTCCATTTGGAGAAAGACTCTATCCACGCACTTCATTTGAGCTCTGGAAAGAGACCGTAAAGGGCATATCAGTGCCCTGGCAGCAATGGGAAATCGAAGCGGCCGGTTTTTTGGCCAAAATCTTAAGCAAATCACTGTCCAACAATGTAGCGAACTAATTCCAGCCTGAAGAATCGAATTTTCCACTTCTCCAGCTCCAAAAACGGTGGACGTTGCGGATACCCCCTAAATCATTCCGGAAAACACCAAAAATTTGCCACGTTTGTGCCCGCTAACCCTCGCCAGTGCTCAAAATTGTTAACTTGACATCTATTTGTACCTAAAGTACAAATAGTAGGCTGGGCAGAGAACTTACTAGTGGCTACACCTGATATTCCAAACTTTGGAGACGGACTTAGCGAAGGCATGAAAGCCGGACAATTCTCCGGTCGCGAAGTCTTTCAAACCGTCAACAATAGCCTTTCCCAACCGCTCGATGTTCGAGCGGCGCATCAATTTTTCTCACCCAGTGGCAATGCCGGACTGCCTGATTTGCAGACATTCGGGGGCGATTCCCTCAACTTCGGTAGCCAGGCTCTCAACTTCAACGCCGGTAGCGAGCTAGCTTTCAGCAGCGCTCAGAATCTGGCTTTTGAAGCTGCTCCGATGGCACAATTGAACATCGTACCCACCGGCGCAGAAGCCGCGGCCCTTGCTCCTGGCGCGGATGCCGCGATCGCAGCCCTCACTCCAGGGGCCGAGCCCATTTCGCCTATCATCCAGCTGATCATGCGAATGCCCGGTCACATCGGCTTGTTGAACTCCTTCTTCGAAGCCCTGGGTGCGCTCTTCATGCCGCTTCAGGAATTTATGGGAGCCTTTAACCCGTTCGAGTGGTTGAACCACGCCAATGCCGGACTGGCGTCCTCCTTGAGCACAATGGGCGAGCATCTGCCCATGAGTCTCTCTCTCTTGCCTTCCAATGCTCCTATCTTCGCCCAGCTCGGTCAGCACTTCGGCGCTATGGGAATGAACACAATGGGTACCAATATGATGGCCGGTCAGATGAATGGTCTGGGCGATCTCGCTTCTGCAAGCACAAATGGCATTGCCGACTTCCCTCAATTCGGCGACCTGCCCCAAGTGGACCTCAATGTCGGTGGACATGCTGATTTCAGCCAACCCATGTACGAATCCATGGACCCCAGGCTGGCCAACCCGCACGAGATGGCTGTAGGTGATGACTTTATTCAAGGTCAGCAGCTCGCTTTCGACAACACTGGTGGCGCCTTCACTCCGCAACTCGGCGGCATGCAGGGTCAGAGCATTCCCCAGGCGCAAATCCCGCAGCAGCCAGCCGTGCAAGCCCCTCCCAGCAACGGGCAGCAAATGGATCTGGCACGCCCTGAGACGGCAGCGCCTCAAGGCGGAGATCAGGGATCGCTCATCCAGCAAGATGGACCAGCACAGCAAGTTGCCGATGCGCCAGCGGCTGAAGCCAGTCCTTACACAGTCAAGCCGGGAGACAATCTCTGGGACATCGCCCGCACACATCTCGGCGACGGTAACAAATGGCATGACATTTACAACATTAATCATGATGCTGTCGGGTCGAATCCAAATCTCATTCATCCGGGCGACCAGCTCAATCTGGGTGACGGCAGCCAGGTCACAGCCAATGCCGACTACACCGTGAAGCCAGGAGACAACCTCTGGGATATTTCCAAAGAACACCTTGGCGGCGGTCAGAATTGGCATCATCTATATGATCAGAACGCCGACGTGATCGGCAGCAATCCCAACCTCATTCATCCTGGTCAGCACTTCAACATGGGTGGCGGCGAACATCACGCCACGTTGGCTGATTCCTCCGGCGCTCATGCCGGACATCCGACGGCTCACAATGCAGCCGGGCATCATACAACCGCTCATCACACACCTGCACACAACAGCCCGACTCACCACACTCAAACAGCCCACCATGCGCCGCAAGCCCACGACAAGATGGCGCACGCCAAGCCTGCTGCAGGGCAGACACCGGAGTCAGTTGAAGCCTCATCGCATCAAGTGCCTCAGCAACTCGCACAAACGCCACAGGGCGGCGCTGAGCAGGGTCTAAAGGCCAGCCAGAGCATGGGCTCGCTCAAAGACCTGAAGATCACCGAGTAAAAAGATAGAGTTTCATCTATATATGAATTACGGTCTGCCAGTGGCAGTCGTGCCTCGTTACGCAAAAAGGGCGGTGTGACCCGCCCTTTGATCTCAATCTCAAGCAATCGACAAACTTAGAATTTGTCTTTCAAGAATCCGGTTCCCAGTCCGAGCGCCGCACCAACTGCAGTGGCAGCTGCAACTTTCTTGCCTTTGCCGTGCCCGCGGCTCGCCGCCAGACCAAGTCCAGCACCAATCAACGTGCCTGTCGCCGTATCTTTCACTAACGGATGCCTGTCCAGAGTTTTGCTGCTGCTTACCAGTCCGACACCAACCCCGGTGCCCGCTCCGATCGCCGCGCCTCTCATAGTTCCCTTACCTGAAATCAGCCCAGTAACTGCTCCTACGCCGGCTCCAACCCCGCCACCTAAGGTCGCACTCTTCACTTTTGGATGACGCTGGAAATATCCTTTCAGGCCGGTCGCTTGGTATTTACTTTTTGAAGTGCTGCCTTGCAAAGTCGTATCGGCCAAGGCAGGAGTCACAGGAACGACCGCAAACACTATGCCGGCTAATGCCACCACAGAAAGTGCCTTCTTTTGCGACACCGAATATTTCATGACAACCTCCATAATTCCCCTACCGCCAATAAGACATATGACATACAGGCATTAACCTATGTTCCCGACGATCCGTCAAGCTCACGCAGAAAAAATCCGCGCCACCATACTCAGTGGCGTGCAAAAAATTCAACGCATCAGAAGTTTATCCGTCACTCAACAGCAAAATACATCGCTGGAGTTCGAGCGCAGATGCAAGGAGCAGCCTTCCATACCAATCAATATATATGGTCCGACAAGGCAAAAAAAACACATGAATGTGTCAACTAACACCCACAGGCAGGAACCACAGACCGGCAGCCCAGTCTCGATAGCTGTATATGGAGCGGCTCCAGCTTTGATTAGCAACATTTAGACATCAAGGGGAACATTCCCAGGAACATGATTTTTTGAGCCGGCGTCGTTCTGGATCTGTCAGCGAAAAAATATGAGGAGCTCACTATGAAGTTTTCTTCGATCTTGCTCGCAGCTGTCACCACCCTAGCAATAGCTGGTCAAGCTGCTGAAGCAAAGAATCACCACAATTGGGGTGGCAATGGAAACTCAGGATGGCATGGAAACTCTGGCAACAACGGCAACCATTATGGTTGGAGAAATCATCACAGAGGCTGGAACAATTGCGGCAACTGGATGAACAACTGGAACAACGGTTGCAACAACAATTGGAATAACGGCGGCCGCTGTAACAACAACTGGAATAGCAGCTGGAACAACAACTGGAACAACGGATACAACAGAAATTGGAATAGTGCCGGCAACTGGAACAACAATTGCAACGGCAACGGCAATTTCAATCACCACCGGCACCAGAGCTGGAACCGTAACTTAAACGCCTTCTTAAACGGCAATAACAACGGTTGGGGAAACAATCCCAACTATTTTTATGGCCAAAATTTCGGCAACAAGCGGTTCAACCAAAATACACTGGCTCGGCTGCTCAACAATTTCTAACAACTAAACTACAGCCGGCTTCGCACCTTTGCCCGAGATGGCTTTGGCTTTGCTGTAATGATGTTCAGCTTCTTCGGTGCGATTGAGTTTGCGCATCAATCTAGCTAGGTCTTTATAGCAATCAACCATATCGACGTGGTCTTCGCCAAGAACTTGCTGTTTGAGCTTAACTGACCGCTCAAGTACCGGTAAGCACTGATCGAATTTGTTTTGCTGGAAATAGATTTGTGCCAGTGTGTTGA
Source organism: bacterium (assembly GCA_041911975.1). Classification (GTDB taxonomy): domain Bacteria; phylum Cyanobacteriota; class Vampirovibrionia; order Obscuribacterales; family Obscuribacteraceae; genus QKMZ01. The sequence continues at coordinate 4,416 of JAYRNY010000977.1, forward strand.
GTGCGTCAGCAAGCTTTTGAGCGTCGTCTGGCTGAGTCATTTCGAGTATTCCAATAATGCGGCGAACATATGATTCGGCATTGTCGAACTTGTTCTGCACGCACAAAACGCGCACTACGTTGGCTAGATCTGAAACCAGCTCAGCATCACCCTCACCAAGCTCTTGCTCGCGAACAGCTAAGATCTTCTCGTACAGGTTAAGTGCTTCGCCGTAACTGCCCTGTTCGTAATAGCTCTCTGCCAGACGTGCATAGGCTCCGCTCAGCGCGTCCTTCACATCATCCTCGGTCCTGGTCGCAGTCGCTTGGGCTGCTGGAGCCGCTGGTGCTGCTACAGCAGGTGCCGCTGCAGCGGGTGTGGCCACACGAGGTGGTGCCGCGCCTTGTCCTCCGCCATTGGGACCGCCAGCAACAGGCTGAACTGCTGGGCGTGCCGCGCCAGGAGCTTGAACCGGTGCAGGTTTTGCCACCCCAGGTGCAGAGACTGGTGCAGGTATCGAAGGGCGAACCGTAGGTTGGCCCGTAGCTGCCGCTGCCGGTTGCGCCCCCGGAGCGGTTGCAGGTTTTGGTGCCGCCGGCGGTGCTCCGGCTGCAGCGGCTGCCGGCGCAGTCTGCGCCTGATGTGCACCGGAAGCGGGAGGATGCGCTCTGGTCAATGCTGATAGCGCGGCTGCGACATTTGGTGTAGCTGGAGGCGCTGCCGTTGTTGCCGCTGGGGCTGCCGGTGCAGCTGGCGTGACACTGGGTGCGGATGCAGGTGCGGGTGCTTTTGCGGCCGCAGGTGCTGCCGCCGGCGCATCAGGTTTTTTCACAGGCTCATCTGACAATAGGCTTTGGAAAGAGCCGACTTTCTTAACTGGTGCCCCATCTGCCGGTGGTGTTGCAGGCGCTGCTGCGGCTTTTGCCGCTGCTGCTTTCTCCGCTGCTGCTTTCTCTGCTGCTGCTCTCTCTGCTGCTGCTTTCTCTGCTGCTGCTTTCTCTGCTGCTGCTCTCTCTGCTGCTGCTTTCTCTGCTGCTGCTTTCTCCACTGCTGCTTTCTCTGCTGCTGCTTTCTCCGCTGCAGCTTTCTCCGCTGCGGCTTTCTCTGCTGCTGCTTTCTCCGCTGCTGCTTTCTCCGCTGCGGCTTTCTCTGCTGCTGCTTTCTCTGCTGCTGCTTTCTCTGCAGCTGCCTTCTCCGCTGCGGCTTTCTCTGCTGCTGCTTGCTCCGCTGCTCGTTTCTCCGCGGCTACCTTTTCAGCAGCTCTAATTTCTTCAGCCAATGCTTCTGCCGCCGCCCTGTCTGCCGCCGCCTTGTCAGCTTTCGCTTTCTCAACCTCGGCCTTCTCAGCAGCTTCTTTCTCGGCTTTTGCCTTTTCAGCTTCAGCCTTTTCTTTTGCCGCTGCTTTTTCTTTCTCTTCGGTCTCTGAAGATTTCTTGACTGCAGGCTCGTCTCCGCCTAGCAGATTAGCAAACTTGCCACCCGCCTTAGGTGCAACTGTTTTTTCTTCCTCTTTTTTGGTCTCGACCGGCTCTAAATCTTCGTGTGACAGAAGTCCGGACAGAGATCGTTTGGTCTCCTTCTCTTCTTCTTTAGCAGGTTCCGCCTCTTCCCCAGGAACGTCCCAGCTTTCTTCCTCGTCGTCGCCTGCTGCTTCTGATTCTTGCGCAGGTGCTTCTACTTTATCGTAGGTGCCGGACTGGATCTGTATTTCGTCCGGAGCCAGCGGTTCATAGACTGCTTTTACTTCTTCATCGATATCTACCGGCGCGGCATCGGTGGTCGCTGCAGCAGAGCTAACTTCCTTGGCTTTGTCGACGAACTTGGTCAATTCGTCGTCGCTCGAAACGCCAAAGTCCTTGCGTGCTTCTTCCATAGCGCGGATTTCAGGATCGACTTCATCACGCGGCAGATTGGAAATATCCCAGCCCAGTTCTTGCAGAGCACCATCGAAAGAGAGTTTGCTGGAGCTGTGCATCGTATAATCCAGCCCAACCACCGCATCATCTTGGGAGATTGTTCCTTTAGCCAATAAGAAATGCGCTCTCAGAGCCGCTTTGAGCGTGTTCTTATCGAGGTGTCCGGTCATCAACAAGATTTGTCCGACAATTTTCGGATCTTCCATCGCCTTCTGAACGGCTTCAGCAATCTCTGTTTCCGTCAGTACACGAGCCAGAACCAGCATATGATCGAAGCTGATCGTTTCGGACTGCGGCGTTTCATCAATGTGAAGCGACTCGACCGCTTCATCGTAAGTAATGCCCGAGCTCTGAATCATGGAAAGCGTGTCGATTGCCTTGTCCACATCAAGGTGATGTCCATCCACCAACTTTTGCAAACCAAGCGCAGCTTCCAAAATTTGCTCGGTAATGAATCCCTGGCCGACCAGGACTTGTCCGATAAGCTGCTCCGTGGCCAAACCGGTTTCCAACGCATTCATCACATCGGTTTCAGTGAGCAGACCGGCGCGAACAAACATTTCACCGATGCGCACTCCATGCTTGCGGGGCGCTTTCAGAGCTGCCTGCGCTTGGGCAATCCGGTTTGGATCGGGCATCTCATCATCTTCGATTCCGGCTGCATTGCGCAGCGCAATGATAGCCTCAGTACGGCTGAGCATTTCATCACGCACACGCACCTGTAAATCAAGCGCCAGATTGAGTACCGCGTCAGCAAGAGTATTATTGAGGACCAGGATACGTCCAAGCGGCAACCCTGTCGCCTGACTACGCTGCATTGCCTTGGAAAATTGATCGGAATTTATCAGTCCCGCTTCCAAAAGAACCTCACCAAGCTTGTTGGTGGGGCCCGAAGACTGTTTGCTGTGACCTTCTGAGATAACTTCAGCCAGCGACTGGCCGGATTTACAAGCCTGCTTTAAAACCTTAAGCGCTTCGTTGAGATCAATAGTTCTGTCCCTGACCAGAGACTGAGCATCGACGGCGCACTGAAGCTGGTGAGAATTGATAGCGCCGCTCATAATCAGCATCTGACCGAGTTGCAAATGCTTGGCGCCTGAAAGCTTGATGGCTTCATCGAGCTTAGCCTGGGGAATAACTCCAGCCTTTACTAACAAATCGCCAATTAGAAAGTCAGTCGGATAACGGTGAAGGGTTTGTTTGGATTTGAAAAAGTCCACGGTCAGGATCTTTCCTTTAAGAGATTCCGGTCAGCCTGCGCCATTTGCCGGTCTGGGTTTCATCACGTTCCAGGATGTAAGGCGCGTGAACAGACACTCGAGGGACGAGCAGCTTCATTTCTATTATTACCCCTTACGGGTGATCCTTATTCTTTAAAGGCCAAACAAATTTGGGCAATACGCAGTTTTGTAACGCTCTAATTGCGCTGAATTGGGCTGCTGAGACGGGGCGGCCAATTCTTGGGAGGCAGGCGAATCTCCGCAGACGTCGTCCTGGTAAGCAAAAACGGCTTTCCGTCCATATCAAAGACTTTGACGGAGCTGTCCGTCTGCAGCTTGCCATCAGGTAACAGCGAATATTTGTTCAATTCCTCGTCTTGATAAACCTTGGCAATTCTTCGATTGGCTTTACTCACCATGGTGTGAGTAGCCTGAACTTCAACAACAGCAGTCTTCGGTCCAGTGATTACCAAATCGTAACTATGAACCCGATGATAGTCCATCGACACCCCTCGATCGACCTGCCCGGTTGCTTTCAGAGGATTGAAAATCTGCCAGACCTGACCATTTCCATCACGAAACGTTCCGAAGACATCCCTGACTCGCGCTACTTGATTGCCAACCGGCTTTGCCTTACGACCGCTGGGCAACTCGATTCTCGAAATTTCGCGTGCTTCCGATCGCTGCCAGATCCCAGCCAGCCAGTCCGGCACCTTCATTCGTTTGACACGCTGAGCACCGGCACTCACAGCATCACCACGAAAGACTCGGCCAGGCCTCTGCGCCTGAGGAAGCGGCTTAAGAACTTCGCTGTGTGTTATTCCGGTACGCAACTGAAAGACAGCCGGGGCCTTAGTCTCTTGTTGGCGGGGAGAGCCAAAGGGTGAGGGCGCAGCCGATTTTGGTTTCGGCTCATCGGCCGCCTCCTGCTGAGTATTCGAGTCGGATTCAGGCTCGGACTGAGCCCAGGCACCGCAAGCAACGCCGGCAAAAATAGCCGCTGCCAAGACGCAGCCCTTAAGCGCCGTTTGCAAATCAAAAACTCTTCTCAGGTCACCCATATAAAGCACGAGTGTAACTCTTAGCGACCAAACTGGCCTCCTGCCGGATTAGTCGAGCCGGGCGCATTGCCTGGCATCTGCATCGACTGATTATTGTGCTTTCCGTGGCGACGCTTCTGGCGTCCATGCTTTCGTTTGCCCTGCCTGGCTCCGTCCAACGCGTTCCAACTCGATGAATTGCCGTCATTTTTAAGGCCACCGAGGCTGTCCCAGGGTGAGGCAGAGTTTGAGCCCTGATTAGACCAGTTTTGCGCGCCGTTGTGCTTATGCCTGTGCCGTCCTTTGTTGTGCCCGCGATGTTTCTTATGACGCCCCCGCCTGCCCGTGCGTGTTTGGTTAGAACCTGTGCCTCTGACTCCGACTTGGCTTATGAGATTTCTCGAGTCAGACTGCCAGCGGTCTTGCGCATTAGCGGCACCAATGCTCTCAAATTCTGCCGTCTCAACCAACATGAAAAGGACAGCCAAGCAGATAGCCGGCAACTTCTGACGTTTCATACTGCACCTTTTTAGATTGGATTATCCTAGGACATTTATATCCACAATTTTTGAGAGCCTAATCAGGCCGAAAACTCAGCTAAAATCGCAACAGGCCGAGAACAGTTTTTATCTCCGATCCCCTATCCGGCGGCCACTCAATTCATCTATGAAATTCAACTTCAGACCGACCATTTTTTTCAACGGTCTCATTTTGATTTCGATTCCGCTTTTGTTCGAGCTGGCATTTGCCGGCACTCTGTTTGTTCTACAGAAGGACTACGAAAAAAAACTGCAGGAGCAAATTCACGCCAATCAGATTGTGGCGCACACTAACGAGATGTGGCTGGGAGTGATGGATATCATCACTGGCGCCTACATAAAAAAGATCATTCCCGGTGAGCGGATGCACACACGCTTTCACCCCAGCAAAGTTGAAGTTGAATACCGCGAGCTGACAAAACTTTTGGGCAATGATCCCAGGCAGCTGCCGGCTCTACACCGCATGAGAGCAAGTTCTCAGGCGCTTATCAATTTGAGCCAAAGTTTCGAGGAAGCAAATCTTGCAGGCGGAATCGCAGGCTTGCGTGGCAATCTCGTGCAATTTTACACACTAAAGAAATTGTTCGTCTTGCTCGGCAATGACATGGTCGCATTTCGACGACCATGGGAGCTGCGAACGCAGCAAGCTGAAATCGCAATCTCCGAAGCTCGCAATATGATCACCGGCGTCACCATTTCCGGAGTTTTAATGAGCATCTTGCTCGCCGCGCTCCTTTTCACATATTTTATGAGCAATATCTACAAGGGCATAAACAACCTGCTGGAAAACACTTTTCGCTTCGCCAGCCAGATGCCATTATTGCCGCGCAGTACGCGCAAAGACGAGCTGGCCCAGCTCGATCAGGTCTTTCATGAGATGGCCCAATCGGTGGAAGAAGCTTCGCTCGAGCAAAAGCGCCTTCAACAGTTAAAGCAAGACTTCTTCCATATGATCACGCACGACATGCGCACGCCATTGTCATCTATTGTTTTATCAATTGAATCGCTTTCTTCAGGGCTGGCCGGCGAAGTATCGCAAGAAGCCATGCCGACCTTGAGTCGGGCGGAAAAGAACGTCAACATGCTCATGAATCTAATTACAGATTTACTTGACTTGGAAACAGCGGAAAACCAGGGAATTAAATTACAGCTTGAAGAGTTTGATGTAAGAGAAGCCCTGGATGAGGTTGCACAGCAAGTGGAATCCCTTGCCAGTAGAGCCGGCGTTTCAGTCAAGGTTGAATGTGATGTGGAAACTGCCACAGCGGATCGCATCAGAATTTTACGCATCCTCACCAATCTAGTCGGCAATGCCATCAAATTTTCTCCCAGAGAAAGTCAAGTGACGGTGCGCGCAAAATCCAACGGCAACCGGCTCGAGGTCGAGGTATTAGATAAAGGGCGCGGCATTCCAGCAGATCACCTGGAAGCAATTTTCAATCGATTCCATCAAGTCGAAAAGGACGACGCGCGAACGAAAAAAGGCACCGGATTAGGTTTGCCGATTGCCAGAACCTTCGTGGAAGCGCATGGCGGCAAAATCGGAGTGGAAAGCCAACCAGGCGAGGGAAGCCGCTTCTGGTTTTGGATACCAAGCAAAAACGCCAGCGCGGGCGAGCCTCCGGGCAACGACGAAATTTCCGATCTGCCGACCTGAAATATTTCCGCCGCTCCCGAAAAATTTCCCAAATCGTCTGTAAGTTGTAAACAACAAACGCCCCTCTTCCACACACTTACCACCGCCAGCAAAGTCATTGCACTGAGACTGTTCGAAGTGTCTTGCCGGCGGAAGGAGCATCAAATGAGAGAGTTTAAAGATATCGAGAGCCAAAGCGCCCATTCCAAGCTGGAACAAAAAAGCATCGACTTCTCAGTCGAACATGAAGATCAAAACGCTCAGCGCCTTCAAAAATCAGATACGAAAGCGGTCTATGGCACTGGACTTCCGGAAGTACATCTCTACGAGCGCGACGACACTGGCACCGCAGTCGGAGCTTTGGCTGGTCATGAAGCAATTGTCCAGGAAGCCTCCATTGGCAATCCTGCGCCTGGCTCATCCAACGACTCCAATGACGTAACACAAGAAAACAATTTGCTCGTCTGCTCACCCATCTCTGCCGACGGTTCGGCGAGTATCGATACATCAGGCTTAGCAGATGCAGGGCACTGGATAGTCAAGAATGCAAATCCGCTGTCTGCAACCAAATTATCTCTTGACGCAGGGATCGGCATCCTGCAAGCAGGAAGTGACGCGCTGGGTTGGGTGAAGAATGAAATGTTCAGCTGAGCACCGTTAACGTTATCAACTTTCGGGGAGAAAAATGTAGGACATGGCGGGTATGCGAGAATAGGCTAGTTGCCGCTTCTTAAATGCCTGACCATGTCTAACATTTTGCTTGTGGAAGATGATGAATCTCTCTCTGAAGAGATTAAGCGCGCCATTGAGCATGCCGGGCATCAGGTCGTAAGCGCTTTAGATATTGCCTCGGCGCGCCTCGCCCTGAAAGAGCAGACGTTTGCCTTAATCATCCTGGACTGGGGTCTTCCGGACGGCAGCGGTGTGGACTTGTGCACGGAATTGCGACAAGCCGGGGAAAACGCGTCGATATTGATGCTGACGGGAAAGTCTCGTCCGTCGGAAAAAGTGCAAGGGCTGGATTCGGGTGCCGATGACTACCTGACAAAACCATTTCATTTGAAGGAATTGAGCCTCAGAGTCCGCTCTCTGGTGGGTCGCTCGCAACGACCACTGCAAAATGAATTGATGGAAGCGCGAGGGCTGGCCCTGGACGAGGGCAAACGCATGGTCACCAGGGATGGTGCTCCAGTGGATTTGACCGGTAAGGAATTTGCGCTTCTCGAGTTTTTCATGCGCAACAAAGATCGAGTCTTCAGCCTGGACGACCTGCTCAATCACGTTTGGGTCGCCGAGGAGGAAGCGGCACCGGATACGGTGCGCACGCACATCAAAAACCTCAGAAAAAAACTCGATAAGCCCGATCAGGAATCTCTGATTCAGAATGTACATGGCTTCGGATACAAGTTTTCAGGCTGATTCAAAATGGCAAAAATTTTGATTGTCGAAGATGACGAAGACCATTCCGCACTGGTCGCGCAAATATTGAAAGCGGAGAATCATACGTGCGAAGCCGCCTATGATGGGCAGGAAGGACTACATCGAATGCTGTCATATTCGTACGATTTGATCATTTGCGACTGGATGCTGCCTTCAAAAACAGGCGTGGAAATCTGCAAAGAATATCGCCGGTCGGGCGGCGATGCGCTGCTGCTGATGCTCACCGGTCGGACAGCGTCAGACGACGTTCACGCCGGGCTGGACTCCGGCGCCGATGATTATCTCGCCAAGCCGTTCCACACTCGCGAACTTTTAGCTCGCGTGCGAGCATTGCTCAGACGCGCGACAAAACCGGCAACCGAAAAGGTTTTCACATGCGGGAATATCGAGTTTGACCCGACTACGCTTACTGTAAAAAAGAACGGCACAATAGTCAAGCTAAGCAAAAAAGAAATTGGCTTACTGGCAGCATTTTTGAAAAATCCCGATCGCGTTTTTTCTCTCGACCAATTGCGCGCGTTGTGGACAGAATCCCCCGATGCCTCAGAAGATACCGTTCGCGCGCACATAAAGACACTGCGCAAAAAGCTGCACGATGACGGAGAGCCGGAAATAATCATCAATGTCCACGGTCAGGGCTATCGCATAAATGGGAAATTGATACTCTCTTGATAAAACGATCATCAGGTGATCACATCTAATTGCTAGCATCACGATGAGGCCCTGGTTTGTTGCGAATCAGACCGAAATTCGAGGCAACCTCCATAGCTGCCGGACACGGACGAGATTATCAGTCTGTTGCGTCCAATTGTTCTTAAGCACCCCTAGGGAAATCTATTGATGGAAACAGAAGTCAAAGTGAGGCCGCCGCTGTATCAGGCTCCGCCTCAAAATGGTCTGGCAGGTTTAAAACATTGGCGTCATGACGTTCTCGCCGCGCTTGTGGTGGCTCTGGTCAGCGTGCCGCTCTCTCTTGGGATCGCTCTGGCATCGGGCGCCCCTCCCATCTGCGGCATAACATCAGAAATTATTGCCGGCCTCATATTCCCTTTCCTTGGCGGCTCTTACGTCTCCATCTGCGGGCCGGCCGCCGGACTGGCGCCTGTGCTCTTCACCGCCATCACAGATCTCGGTCAAGGAGACATGGAGCGCGGCTATCGCGTCGTTCTCTGCGTGATCATGCTGGCGGGTGTAACTCAAATTATTTTGACCTGGCTCAAAGCTGCCAAATTCAGCCGCATGTTTCCCATGGCGGCCATCCATGGAATGCTGGCATCGATCGGGTTTTTACTCTTCTCCAAACAGATTCCTACATTTGTCGGCAGCAAATTCCATGCCCATGAATTCTTCGGCGTGATCATGGAAACACCGTCGGAGATAGCCAATCACCTCAACCCAAATGTCTTTTCGATTGGCATAATCTGCCTGCTTTTGCTCTTCCAACTCTCGTCTTTGCGCCGCGGTCCGCTTAAGTACATCCCCCCGCAGCTCACCGTTGTAGTGGTCGGAGCGCTGCTCGGACACATGTACCATCTCGATGCGCAGTACCTGGTTAAGGTACCCGACAATGTCCTCGAGCACGGCTTTGTCTTTCCGGACTTTCAGGACCTGATTAAAGCTCTGCCCATGCTGCCTCACGTGGCGCTCTTCGTGTTCATGCTCACGTTCGTAGACGGCACGGAATCATTGGCAACCGTACAGGCAGTGGATAGAATCGATCCCTTCCACAGGAAGTCCGACCCTGACAAAACTCTCTTTGCCATGGGCATCTCCAATATTTGCTCGGCGATGATAGGCGGGCTGACAATCATTCCCGGTATCATCAAAAGCACTACTTGCATTGTCTCCGGAGGCAGGACCGCCTGGGTGAATTTCTACAATGCGCTTTTCTTGATCGTCTTCCTTTTGTTTGCCGCCAGCATTATTCGCATGATTCCGGTTGCCGCACTGGCTGCAGTTTTGATGCACATCGGCTACAAACTGGCGGGTGCGCACAAGTGGCGCAGCATGATCAAACTCGGCGGAGCAGACCTGGCCGTCTTCTCGGTGACAATCTTCGTCACCTTGCTGTCCGATCTAATGCTCGGAATTGGCGCGGGCATGCTTCTCGAGCTGTTCGTGCTCATTTTCTATGCCAAAAAGGCTGGAATGAAGGTCGGCTCGTTAGCCAAGCCTCCAATTGAAAAGACCGAGCTTGAAAGTGATGTCATGGACATTTATCTGGGCAACACTTTTCATTGTTTCAACTCATTGAAGGCTCGGACCATTCTCGATACAATTCCCGAAAACGTAAAGAAGGTAGTGCTGCATTGCACGCCTTCGCTGGGATTGATCGACCACTCCACAAGGCTTTATCTGGCAACGCTAAAGGATGATCTTCAGCGCGCCGGGAAAGAATTCGAAATCGAAGGATTAGATCAATTCAAGAGCTGCGGACCTGACTCCACGGCGTTCCTATACAGACTGGCGCCTGCGCCGGTCGTGGCAGCCCAAAATTGATCTGATTCTCTCCTGTACTGAGGTTCATTGACATGAAAATCCTGATTGCCTGTGACGGCTCGGATCATTCTGAAGCAGCAATCAATGAAACACTCAGCTCGCCCTGGCCGGACAGCACATCTTTCCAGATACTAAGCGTAGTCGACACCTCGTTCTCGCCACCACCAACGGTGCAACGAATGGTTGCATCGGCACAATCGGTTGTCGATCACGCCGTGGAAGTTTTCAAAGAAAAGCTCCCGGCCAGCTCAACTGTGACGGGCACCGTAAGCCAGGGAAATCCAAAATCGGAAATTTTGCAGTGCGCAGAGCGCTGGCCCGCCGATCTCCTTATCGTCGGCTCGCGCGGACTGAAAGGCATCAAAAAGGTGATGATGGGCGCTGTTTCTCACTCCCTGGTGGTTGCCGCCTCCTGCTCAGTCAGAGTCGTACGCAATCCCAAACAAAATAGAGATGGCACAACCAGGGTTTATCTCGCCTTGGATGACTCGCCATTTTCCGACCACGTCGTCGAGCGCATCGGCTCGCGGCCATGGCAAGGCGGCACAGAGATTATGTGCGCAACCGCTATTCCAACTCTGGTCGAATATATGAATGAAGCGCAAGACACGCACGAAATTCAAGCGCTGGAGACCTTCAGAAACAAGCAAATTGCCGACGCCGAGGTACATCTCAAGCAAGTCCGCGATTTGCTTGCAACAAAACTGCCTGGCGCAAAAGTCGCTTTCGAAATCCTTCAAGGTGACCCGAGAGACGCTGTAGTCGAAGGGGCGAAACAGTTCAAAGCCGATCTGATAGTAAGCGGATGCAAAGGCAAAGGCTGGGTTGACAGAATGCTGATCGGCAGCGTCTCCGAAGCCATCGCTGAGCGCTCTGAGTGCTCCGTTGAAGTAATCAAACGCTAATTGCACTGAAG
>JAYRNY010000978.1:0-5562 GCA_041911975.1 bacterium
CCGCTGGAGCCGCCGCTGCTTCCGCCGCCGCTGGAGCTGCCACCGCTGGAGCTGCCACCGCTGGAGCCGCCGCTGCTGCCACCACCGCTACTGCCGCTACCTGCGGATGCGAGCAAATTCAATCCTTCCGGATGCTCGGAGCTGCGGCAGCAGTTGTATGCCATCGCGCTCGGCTTGCCTACGATCGGCACACCGCCTATGAAAGGCACGCCTGAGAGATTCAAGAATGGATTGATTTGGAAATTGCAACGAGCTTGATACTCGTAGATTTTTGCCGGGTCGTAGGGTCCCGGAAGACCCGTATTCGGTCCGTAGGTGACTCGATTGTTAGCTGAGTAGTCGATTTCAATCAGGTACACGTCGACGCCGCAGCCCTTATAGCCGCCTACCGGCACCAGATTTGCGAATCTGCCAAATCCGGAACTGGCAAGATTGTTGGACATTGTTTGCACGGAATTCAGCGCATCACCCATACTGGCTGAGTTTTGCGCTGCTTGCGCACAGTTGGTTCCTATGAAGGAAACAGTGGCACAAGCCGTCGCGTAGCCGATCAAATTGATCAGCGGAAAGAGAATCATCATGAAAAAGATAAATAGGACAGGTGCGAACTCGGCAATACTGCCGGTCTGGCTCCGTCTCTGTAGTTTGTGTTTACGCATAATAAGAACGCCTCCAGGCACGTTGCAGGAGTTCAGCACATGACTCTAATTTCTTGACCCTGTTGGATCAATCGCCGCAATTCGGCGATAGGCCGCATGATGTCAAGTTAAATATTCCCGTCCCCCGTAAGGGGGTAACGCCGATAACGCTCGAACGCTCGAAAATCATCATATTTAATATAGAGAGTCCCACGCAGCGGGTTGCTCATTTTGTACCTTTCAGTAACTAAAAGGAGAACAGGTACTCCAGGTCTTCCTTAGTCAATTCCTTGGCCACGCTCTCGTCTCCACCCATTACCAACTCGGCGAGTTCTTTCTTCTTTTTCTGCAGAGCGAGAATCTTCTCTTCGACCGTTCCGCGAGTTATCAGCTTATAGTTGAATACGTGGCGGGTCTGACCGATACGGTGAGCCCGGTCTGTTGCCTGGTTTTCGACCGCCGGGTTCCACCAGGGATCGTAGTGAATAACATAGTCGGCTCCCGTCAGGTTAAGACCAGTGCCGCCGGCTTTCAAACTGATCAGGAAGATCGGCAATTTAGGATCGGCATTGAAGTTATTGACCCTGTCGAGTCTCTCCTTGGCCGGAGTCTGACCATCTATATAGGCATAATCAATGCCGGCCTTCTCCAACTCCGCTCTTATGAGAGTGAGCATTTCGACGAATTGGCTGAAAACGAGAATCTTGTGACCTTCGTCGATGATTTCGTCGATCATGGCGATGAAGGCAGAAAGCTTTGCCGAGTTGGCAGCCAGCGCGTCGCCGCGATTCTTCAGCAGGCGGGGATCGCAGCAGACTTGACGTAATCTGAGCAGTGCGGCCAGAACCGAGATTTGCGAGCGCTTGATGCCACGCGAGGCAATTTCGTTGAAGACCTTTTGACGGCACTCATCCAGAACATCGAGATAGAGCGAGCGCTGGTCGTCTTCCAATTCGCAAAGATGAATAATGTCGGTGCGATCCGGCAATTCCTTTTCGACCTGGCTCTTCAATCTGCGCAGGATAAATGGATGGACTATTTTTCTCAGTTTTTGACCGGCACCATCAAGGCCGGCTTCGATCGGACGCTCGAAAGTTTCGTTGAAATCTTTGTAGGAGCTCAAGAAATCTGGCATCAAGAAATCGAAGAGAGACCACAATTCTTTCAGCCTGTTTTCGACAGGCGTACCGGACAAAGCCAGGCGGTGAAACGATTTCAGGCTCTTAGCTGCAACAGCACCGACTGACTCGGGATTCTTGATGTTTTGCGCTTCGTCGAGAATGAGGAATTCGAATTGCAAATCCTTGAGCGTTTCATAGTCACGACGGATGATACCGTATGTGGTGAAGATTACGTCGGGCCTTTTAGCACTGTCTTTTTGCAGAGTTTTCAAAAGCTCACCCCGGTCTCTACCGAGGAAAAGTGCCTTCTTGAGCTTGGGAGTGAAACGCTCTGCCTCACTGAGCCAGTTATAGACAACCGATGTTGGCGCCACTACCAGCGATGGCATCTTTTTCTTGCCGTCCTTGTGATGATCAAGAAGCAACGCCAGCGCCTGCACGGTTTTACCAAGACCCATGTCGTCGGCGAGAATGCCGGCAAGTCCGTACTCGCGCAGGAAGGAAAGCCAGTTGCAGCCTTCTTTCTGATACACACGCAGCTCGCCGCTGAAGGACTCCGGCAGATCCATTGCTTCCAACTCTTTGAAGTTGTGAATCTTTTGCAGGAAGTTCTGGAAGCCTTCATCCGCATCGATTTCAATTTCGTGCGTATCCAGAGCGTGCGCGATCGGCAACGCCTGATAGAGCGGACGTGATGTGTCTTTGCTTTGACCGATCGTCTTGAGCAGGCTCAAAAGTGTCGTCATCGGCAATCTGACGCACTCGCCAGTGGACAGTCTCAAATAATTGCGGTTGCGGAAAAGCGACTCGATAACCAGGGGGAAAGGAATGGACTCGCCGTTGGAAGAGCAATCCAGATCGAAATCGAACTTGAACGAGTCTTTCTTGAGCGAAAGGCAAGCTTTGAGCTTGAGCGGTTCTTTGCGCACCTTGTAGCTCTTCAGAGCGTCCATGCCCGCCACTTCCCACTCGGCGCATTGTTCGGAAGACAAGTAATAAAGGGCATCAAGAGCTGCCTCATCGGCAAAGAAGAAACGGTCGGCAATCGTGCGCGTCGGCTGCAAGTTGCTCAGGAAGCGGCGCACCTGGTGCTCCAACTCCCACTGGCGTTTGACCCAGACGCTCTGCCCGCTTTCAGACATCGTGCGGGTGTAGAGTTCGGACTCGACCGCGCTGGTTTCGTCTCTGGAGGGCAAGACGAGATTGCCATATCCAAATGAAAGCGAAACTTCCAGAGAAATGTCGTTTGGACCGCTGCCGATGGCTGTTGTGGGCACACCTTTGCGCTCGCCCAATTTGATGACGACGCGGGGTGCATCAGTGACAGCCACAGGAAACGGAGCGTTGGTCTCATCGAGCCGAACTTCCATGCGTTTCATCAAAATAGGAAGATCGACAGCCAGGAATTTCGGAACAATTTCCAGCTTGACTGTCATTTGCCCGTGCGCGTCGAAGAACTGGAAGAGTCTGTGAATGGCGCTCAGATCAATACTGTAAAACACATTTTTGGACATTACCCAGCTGTTTTGCCCGAGGAAAAACACCGGATGCTCGAGACTATTGCTTTCTTCATCGACAGCTTCCAGCTTCAACTGCAGGTCACCGCTTTCCGTTTCGGATAAGACGGCAAGCGGCTGGATAACTTTATTCGAGAAAGTAACTTCGCTGCCGTCCGCTGTGTTTACGAGCTTGCTGCAAAGACTGAGGTGGCCGATTACAGTACCCTCGTCGCCACGTGGAATGCGGTGACCGCCGGCTGTGCCTTTGGTGGTCTGAGGAAGCTGGGTGAGATATTTGGTCAGCCGGTGAATTCTCGAATCTGGATCAAGCACATTGAGAAATTCGGGCGGCACCTTCAATATATTGACTTTGCCCTGACGCTCTTGCGGGACTGTGCCGACGATAAGAGCCAGAGGTTTTTCCAAAACCAGAACGCCCAATTGATGACGAGCATCGTCCGGCTCCGGCTCCAGGCCTTTGGCATCATCGAGCATCTCTTTGGCTTTCGGCGCCCGCTCTTGCTGGTTGTCGCGCCCTCTGTCGTTTTCAGCCAGATCAAAACGGATGCCAGGGTTGCCGCGAGCGATATGAGTGAGAATAACTGCTACTGAATGCTTGCAAACTTCTTCGAAATAGGGACAGGAGCATTCAGCCTTGAATACTTCTTCCGAATCGATAGTCACAATGACTTTATACGGCTGCGGCTCGGAGCCGATTACGAGCGCCTCAATCTTGGTGCCGCCTTCGGACTCTTCGTATTTGAGGACCTTTTTGCGGCGGTAGTACTGAACACCACGGCGATAGACGGGTTCGCTGCTGGACTCCTGCAGGGCACTCAGCGACAGCGTCAGTTTCTTACCGGAGGCTGGTTTCATTCCTTTTCTTTCTCCCGGGATTGCCCCGGCGTTCTGACTCTTTATCGAGTCGGCCAGAAAAAGCTCGCATTGCGCGGGCTACATGCTAAATCACCTACCCATCCCACTTATATACACCACGGGATACGGGCGGCGTTAGTCCCACAGCAATTAGCTTATCATGGCTTACTTCCTGTCAGCTAACTGCTAAGAAACAAGACGAAATCAAGAGAAATAAAGACAACAGAAGGAAACTCTGAATAAAACCGGTCCTAGTTATTGACCGTCGAACCCGGACGCATGTCAATAAATCGATCGGAAACTTGCTGAGCCCGGTTGTAAGCATTTTCGACCAGCTGGTGCATTTCCACCTGGCGATTCTCCAAAATCTGGCAATAGTCTTGCAGCAGCCCGGCTTGCGAGCGCAGCGCCTTGGCATTGTCGGAGAGTGCCGGAATGAGGGTTTCGATTTCTTCAAGCAGAGCGCTGGGCGGGTGCACCGGCGGGCGCACCTTCACAATCTGCTGCGGATCAATGTTTTCAGCTTGAGCGGGGGTAATCTGCTGCCCACTCACAAGAGCCAGAGAATCTCTCAGGCGTTCCAGGGACTGCTTAAGCCCGAGCGCGCGTTTATAAGATTGCTCCGCTTCCTTTTCCAGCCATGCTTTTCTGGTCTTTTGATTGGCCAGCTCGCCGGACAGATGGGCAAGCGCACGCTGCCTGATTTCCAGCTCTTTCTGGATATGCTCCAGCTCCTTTTCCTTCAGTTCGATGCCGCGCCGCCTCAGCCAGATGAGCAACACAACGACCAGACAGAAGAAAATCGAGCTCAAGGTGATAAACAGATAGCCGCGCTTGGAGCCGGACAATTCCCAAAAACCAGTGGTCAGGAAGTTGTTCAGGTCTTCCATTAAGGTAGGCGGATAGGACCTCATGTAATAAACCCGTCCAAGCACCCGGCTGGGCTGAGTTTCGCCTTCGACGCGGACGGCTCCGGCCGAGCGCGGTGAAGCATGTTCGTAGGCGGCGCTTATAGGGGGCGGATCAGTGAGCAAGTCATACGGCTCAGTCTCGTTCTTGAGATTTTCAACACTGAGGCGCTTCTGCCATGATTTACGCTTGTAGACCTTGTCGGTTTGATAAAGGATGGTCGAGCCGGTCGGGTCGGTAATCACCAACCCGAAAAGACCATAGGTAGAGTCCAGAACATTTTGTATCTGGTCGTCGCGCCCGGAGACGATTAACTGCGAAATCGTCGAGGGCAGCGTGTGGTGCAAAAGATTGAAATCCACGGTCTGCACTCGATGCACGGTGCCCGACCAGTAGCTCTCATAGAAGGCACGGCAGAGGCTGAACCAGATTAAAACGCCGACAACAATAAGACCCGGAATCAGTATCCGTTTCCTCAAGGAAACGATGAATTGATCCAATTCCAGGTTCAAACCAGTA
>JAYRNY010000979.1:0-3025 GCA_041911975.1 bacterium
CGCATGTGATTGCAACAGAGGCGTGTAGACTACCCCTTCACGTTCCAGTGGCGAAAGGGAAGCGAGGATTGACTGGTCCATGTAGTTTCCAGCGGCGGGACGAATTTCCAGATTGGCTTTTCCCGAGACAAGATCTACGGTTTCTTTGAACTCACTCAGGGCTGTCTCATTGGCGAGGCTAATTGCGAGAAAAACACAAACACCAAGTGCGATACCAGTGATTGTAATTGCCGTGCGTCTCCAGCTCGAAATCAAATCACGAACCACAAACGGATGGAAAAGGCGGAAAATAGACATCTCAATCGTTCTCGCTTATTGAGTTTATATCGATTGCAGCCCCTACATTTTTTGACGAGGGCGCATTCAGTGCCCCCTTGCGATCTAAAGTCGATTGCACAATTTCCCCATCGCGCATTTGCAATACGCGGTCGGCATAAACGCTCGCTTCCTTGCTGTGAGTCGCCATGATTACCGCGAGATTCAAATCATCGTTAAACTCCGCGATCAACTTCAAGATGTTCTCGCCGTTGTGCGTGTCGAGATTTCCGGTCGGTTCGTCTGCAACAAGCAGCTTCGGCTCATGAATCAGCGCGCGCGCGATTGCCACTCTTTGCATTTCGCCGCCAGATAGTTGAGCGGGGAAAAATCCGGCACGATTTTCCAGCCCAACTCTTTGCAAAAGTTCCTTCGCTCGTTTTTCGCCGATTTCAGCTTTTCCTTTATTTAGCTCTACGGGCACCAATATGTTTTCCAACACAGTGAATGTCGGCAGCAGATTGAACGATTGAAATACAAATCCGATTTTCTCTCCGCGCACGCGCGTCAAAGATTCATCGTCGAGATCGTTGAGTTTTTGCCCGTCAAAAACGATCGAACCAGAATCCGGACGATCGATGGCACCGATCATGTTGAGCAAGGTACTTTTGCCGCAGCCGCTGGGACCCATTATGGCGACAAACTCACCAGCCAGGATGTCAACCGACACGTCCTTCACCGCGTCGATTTTGTGTGCTTTGTAGCACTTCGACACTTTCTCCAGGCAAATTAAGGTGTCTTTCTCAGGCATTACTCTTGGTTGTAGTCCCCATATAGAGGGTAATTGTAATCAGTTAAATAGAACAATGGGTGAACTGTAGTCGTCCACCCATTGCGCAATTTCTCTGTTTCTTGCCGGCGCGAATTCCGGCGTTGTTATTCTCTTTTGCCTACTTCTTGGCGCTCTTCTTCGGCTTTTTCGAGTCCGAAGCTTCGCGTTTTTCGCTGGATTTTGCAGCTGTAGCATTTGCCTTGAGGAAATCGTGGACGAAGTCCTGGCTCAGCTTGGTGACGGCTTGCTTGGGTTCGTGAGCCGAGAGAAAGACCTTATCCGTGTATGTAATTGCCTGAACCTTAGCTTTGGGATCGCGCATCAGACTTACCCATTGTCTGAGCGAAAGTTCTGCAATGGTGTGATTGGCAGTCTGGTAGAAGGTGATTTGCAAAATGGCGTCGACCGGGCTGTCGCCGGGTTTAAGCTTCGTAGCTACAAAGAGCGGTACGCCGGTTTCCTTCAAGATGCCGCCCATTTCGTCTTCCAAGGGCTGAAAGTTCTTATAGCCGACAACACGGTAGGCAATACCCCTGATGCCTTCCAGCGATGGGACCATAAGTTTTTCGCGGGCCTCCTTGCGCTTGGCTTGAATTTCTTCCATTGAGAGCGGAACTGTGGGAACGTTCTCAGCCCGGACCGGAGAAGCCACAGCTGCGCCGAAAGTAGCCACTAAAAGTAGAGAAGCAAGTTTGTGGTTGAGTGTCATAGAGACTGCACCTTGAAAATTGACCGACACATTTCAGACCGTAAAGAGTACCAGCTTTGGAGCTTTCCGGCTATTTTTCGGGGCAAAAGCAAGGAAAAAAACCTACATGAATGTCATGTCAGGGGGACTGGCTCGACATTCTGTATGGGGGGGGTCGCATGCGGCTGCCTGAGCAAGGCGGAGCATGCTCCGCCCCAGAGGATGGATGGTTCCAGTCCTCACAAATCCCTCAGGCTTGAGAGTTAATACTGAAATCACAACAAAGGCTACCCGGAAACACAGAAGACGCCGCACTAATGGGATAATGTGAAACCTCAGGCGGCAGGAAAGATTAAATGCCGAGATTCAAGGAGTAATTAGTATGCGCTTCTCATTTACAAAATTGCTGGCAACCAGCTTCTCTTTGGCACTGGCAAGTAGCTGCGCGATTTCATTGTCCGCTTACGCACAGGAAGAAACCGCTGCCGATCAGGCTGCTTTCAGTGACGATGGAGACATGCTCCGTCTCAACGAGGCTCAACTGAGAGACCTCGAGATGCAAGAACAGAGTGCTGAAAATGCAGCCAATATGGATTCTGCAAGAAATCAGCAATACCGCCTCTATGCTGAAAAGCGAATTCAGGATGTTGAAAAACTAAAAGGTCAAAAGAAGGCAGATGCCGATTCGCAGGTTCAAACTCTGCGCAGATGGCTGCAAGCCGATTCGGCGCAACGCGCCCGCGATTTGCAAATTATCCGCAGCCTGCAATCGAGAATCGCCAGACTGGAGCAAACGCAACAAGCAACGACGGCAAACATGGCCAACGACATCGGTGCCGTGAGAGAAGCCGCCAATGATGCTCGCTCCGATACGAAGTTCAAACAACAAATGTCGATGAACTACTTCAACGAAATGCAAACCGAAATGGGCGCAGCATCGTGGTATCAACCGCGCGGTAACAGCGTAGGCTATAACATGGGCGGCGCTGGCTTCAACGGTGGACAACAACTGTTCGGCGGATATTAAGAGTATTAGGGAGACAACGTGGGGGAAATGTTCAAAAGTTTCCTCGCTATCCTGATTAGCTTACTTTGTTCGTTTACGACTCCCGGCGTTATAGCCAATGCGCAAGACTTGAGAAGGTTGCCGCGCGTGGTGATATCGTCGGGAGGTCCGTATACGGCGAATGGTGGCAGTTCGATCCAGTCGTTCGACGATGCGATCGATCTGCCCAGAGAATACATAAATA
>JAYRNY010000980.1:0-5417 GCA_041911975.1 bacterium
CCCATGCCGCCTGAATCCGCCCTCTCTTCGTCAAGAACAGAGGCATCATATCCGGCGCCGTTGTCGGTGACGGTAAAAACGATTGTTCCGTCTGCCGGTTGTTCGATTTTCACGACAATCTGAGTGGCCGAGGAATACTTCTCTGCATTGTTCAATGCTTCCTGAACGATGCGGAATATGTGCAGTTGAGCCAGTTCCGGCAGTCTCGGCACGTCGGTCTCGACGTCCATCTGGCAAGCGATGCCGGAACGTTCTTCGACCCGTTCGACCAGCCCCTCGATACTCACTTTCAGTCCCCAGTCTTGAAGATTGCGCGGCGCGTAGTCGTTGCAAATGTCGCGAAGCTTTTCGACGATCTCATCCAGTGTTTCCAAAACCTCATCATTGGTCAGCGCTCGGTCGCCTGACATATAGCGCTTTAGCATGAGCAGATCGGCAATCACGGTATCATGCAGGTCTCTGGCTACACGCCGCTTCGTCTCTTCTTGCTGATGCACGAGCTTCCAGGCGAGATTCTGTACTTCCAATTTATGCTGATCGACTTTTTCCGGACGCTTGAGTTTTTGAACAGGCGGCTGATGATAATGCGCCGGATCGTTGATGCCTTCCTTGTCTTCCTCAGGATAAAGCGAAGTGAGACAGCGGTCGAGAAGCAGCAGAATTTCTTCTACGCGAATTCTTTCGTTGTTGCGGCACCAGGTGTGACCGTACTTCGTATGGACGAGGTCTAGCTTAAGCTTGAGCCGCGTATCGAATTCGGCGTAAGAGAGAAAAACCATCTCCTTGGTCGGGATAACGAAGATCTCAATGGCAGTCGGCGAACCTCTCGCAGAGAGGCAGAGCAGTTCGTTTCTGGCGCGAAATCTGTAGAAACTCTTGGGCAGCTTTTTCTTTGTGACCAGCGCGTTTATCTCGGGAGGGCTGTCAGGTTCCTTAACCTGCTTGGGCGGAATCAGCTCGAGATCCTTGAAACGTTCTTTATTCTCTTCATTCTGAATTCGATGCCTGAGCGCATCGTAAAGACTGTTCATCAAGTCTTCGCAGATGTGGGAAAACTGCAAGTCTTCGCTTTCAACGACTGCTGCAGTTTTAGTCTTTTGCTCCGGCGGTAACGTGCGTTTCACTTCAATTGTTTTGGTAGGGAAAAGCAGTTTTGCCAGCTTTCGTGCATCAAACGGGAAGTTAACCACGGCAG
Source organism: bacterium (assembly GCA_041911975.1). GTDB lineage: Bacteria > Cyanobacteriota > Vampirovibrionia > Obscuribacterales > Obscuribacteraceae > QKMZ01. Next base: position 1,196 of record JAYRNY010000980.1, read on the forward strand.
AACTAAACGCCTCTTGCGCCTATATCAACGCTTCCATAGCCGTTTTCGACAGCCCAGGCAATGAGCTGCTCTCTTGTTTCCAGACCTAATTTGAGCAAGAGAGTTTCACACTGTTTGCGCACTGTTGTGATTGAAGTCGTGCGCGCGTCTGCAATGTCCTGATACTTCATGCCTTTGGCCATCATTCTCAGTACTTCGTCTTCACTGCGCGTGAGTTTCTTCCAGTTGCCTTTCACCTGCTCGGAAACAATTCCCGTCTCGCCGGCCATGACGCGGCGAATAGTTTCGCTCACTCTTGCCACTCGTTCTGATTTGAGCAAATAAGCATGAACTCCCATGGCCAGCACGGTTTGAATGAAGGCCATGCGGCTTTCGGCCGAGAAAATAACAAGCTTCGACTCTTTGAGCTGTGAGAACAATTCCACCATCGATCTGGGCCCACGGCTACCGGGCAGATGGAGATCCAATAGCACCACATCCGGTTTCAAGTTCTGGACAAGAGCATATCCTTCATCGCCGTCGAGAGACGTGGCCACTACCATTATGTCGCTCTCCTGCCCAAGTCCGAGGGACAACCCATCCAGTGTGGCCTGGTGATCTTCGATGATCACTACTTTGATTGGCTCTGTCACTGTTTAAACTCCTGCTAGTAGAATCTCAGATCGATTTAGTTGTCCGTACCAAGTTTTCTGTAGCGTTTGCCCAAATTGGTCGCTTTGGCAAAGTGATCGGAGTTTTTCGACACCCGCAAAAGCGAGTCGGCAGCGCCCTGATAATCCTTGGCCTGGGCCAGGCGAATGCCAAGGTTGAAGAGCAGATCATCGACATAGGTTTGTTCTTGCGGTTTCAGTTTTTGCCTCTTTATCTTGTCGAGCATTTGCAGTGCCTCGCCGTTCTTGCCCTGGGTGATCAGGTCCTCGACCGCGGAAAGTTGAGGCGGCGGCGTCGGAGGAAAGACCAGTTTGAGGGCCGAAAACATTAAGAATGCTGAGACCAAACTAAAGACAAAGAGATTGAAACGGTGTCTCGAGCCGGCCGAAAGAATGTCCTTCTTGCCCACGGCTTGCTCTGCATGCGCGGTGTCTTCGCGCAGGTACTGGACGGAAGCAGACAATGGTTCCTGCGTTGTCGGCAGCACGAAATTGCTTTCTTTGAGGGCCATATGCACGGCTTTGACGGAGGCTTCGTCAAAAGGAACCCAGCCCGATGCGGCAGCGGCACTGCTGTCCTTTTTCTTTTCGAATTTGGAAAGTGCCATTTCGATATCGTCCAGCAATTCCTCCGCTGAGGCTTGCCTTTCGTATTTTGTTTTGCTGAGTGCCTTGCGCACTGCCGCTTCCAGTCCGGTGGGAAATGGCAGATCGACGCGGATGGCATTAAGGCTCGGCGGCGGTCTGTTGACGTGCATGAACATCAGTCCCATGACGTCATCAGCGTAAAACGGTCGTTTGCCCGTCAACATCTCAAATATCGTCACGCCCAGAGAATAGACATCGCTGCGGATGTCCAGCTCTTCTCCCCGGCACTGCTCCGGACTCATGTATCCCGGCGAGCCGCATACTTTGCCGTCCATGGTCAGGGAACCCGATTGTTCGTTGCGCTCGAACATCAATTTGGCGACGCCGAAGTCCAGCACTTTGACTATGTCGTCTTCTAAAACAATGTTTTCCGGCTTCAGGTCGCGGTGAATGACTTTGGCTCGGTGAGCCTCTCCTACGGCACTGAGAACCTGCCGCATGATTGGCAGAGCCTCTTCCAGAGGAATGTGCCCTTTTTCGCGAATACGCTTGGCCAGGGATTCTCCCTTGAGAAATTCAGTGACGATGTAAGGCTGCTCGTCTCCCAGAAGTCCGTAGTGGAAAAGTTTGACTATATTGGGATGGTTGAGGCTGCTGATCGTTTTGGCCTCGCGCAGGAAGCGGCGGCGCGAGTTAGGATCGCTGACGCGGCTGCCATGCAGAAGTTTGATTGCCATTTGCCGCGAAGTTGTTTCATCCAGAGCTCTAAAGACCGCACCCATAGAACCCTGTCCCAGAAATGCCAGAATGCGATAACGATCGTCTATGTACTTGCCGATAAACGGGCTCTTGCCTGCATCGGCGAGGCGCACGCTATCGACCGGACAGAGGTCCTTGTCGTCTTCGAATAGCTCGTTGCATGTGTTGCAGAGTTTCATCGTCTAGCGCCCCGTCGACAAGAACAACTGACGTTTGTACGACTGTATCAGGCCTGCTGCGGTATCTTGCAGAGCGGATCCGGGCGGGATTTTTTTCAAGGTGTTTATCGCCGCCTGGTACTTTCTTTGATTGGCATACTTGCGCGCCAGGTTCAAATACGCAGTATGCAGAGTAGATACTTCAGCTGCGCTCAAGCGTCTCGTCGTGCGCTGGCGGTTTTCCAAAAGACTTATCGCCTGCTCGGTTTGCCCTCTGACCAGCATTTCGTCAGGCGTGTCTGGGGTAGCCAGGTCCCAGATCTTGAGTATGCCGATGGCGCCGACGACAAGTATGACAATTAGAGGCAAAATGATTTTCAGAGCGCCCGGCGTGAACTCTGATTCGTTGCGGTAATTGGCGGCAGCTTCCTGCGCATGGGAGCCGGTGACGCGGCTGTCTCTCATTCGCGAGCCGGTGTCATCACTGCGATGTGATACCGCCTGTGATGCATCGCTGTTTTCTCTGGATCTCACATTTGGCGCAATCAAATCCTGCGTATTGCGATCGTATGACTGAGAAATGGCCGCTGCATTGGTCGGCTGCATGTGTGAGACGCGAGGAAGCTTATCTCCCGACGCAGTGCTCGGGCTGGCGTCGAATGCGGCCGGATCTGATGTCTGATTGCCTGGAAGCGCATCCAACGAGTCATTGCTCAATTCTATGAGAGACGCTGCCACCAGATCCGAGATCGGTTTGCCATCACCGCCTTTAGTATCATCGCCGCGATTGATCTGTTTGGCCGCTTCCTGCAAAGCTTCCTGTCCCTTTGCTTTCACGCCGATGAAAATGTCTTGGGCGTTGTTGCCTTGTGCGGAATGTTTGCCGGCGTTGGTGCTGAAGAGCGGTGAAGCTTCCGGCTCCGCTGCCCCGTCCGTGTGTTCGGGCGCTGCAGGAAAGTTGTCTCCGCACTCCTCGACAATGGTGTTTAGTTTTGCAAGAAGAGCTTCAACGCTTTGCGGTCTTTCAGACGGATCCTTTGCCAGCGCAGAAGAAATGATTTCTTCAAGCGGGGTTGGGAATTTGAGTTCCGGCTCCACATCAGAAAGTTTCGGCGGATCATCGTTGACATGCAAATACATCAAACTGACCAGGTCTTTGGCGGAAAAGGGGCGTTTGCCCGTCAAAGCCTCGAAAAGTACGATGCCAATCGAATAGATATCGCTGCGTCCATCAACGTCGCCTCCACGGCATTGCTCTGGACTCATGTAAGCGGGGCTGCCGCAGATAATTCCATCGACGGTCAATTGCACCGGGTCGACCGTAGAGTTATCAGCCATTTTGGCAATACTGAAATCAACCAGTTTGACGAAGTCTTTGCTGTCCTCCTTATCGGTTAGCACTATGTTGGGTGGTTTTATGTCTCTGTGTACGATGCCTTTCTTGTGCGCTTCCGAAAGCGCTTCTAAAACTTGCCTGACGATATTAATGGCGCGTTTTGCCTCGAGCCGACCCTCTTGCGATAGGACCTTAGCCAGAGTAGTGCCGTTGAGAAGGTCCATGACGAAGTAAGGTTGTCCGTCCGACGTCATGCCAAAGTCGTATAAAGTGAGCAGATTTGGATGCTCGAGGCGGCTAATCGCTTTGGCTTCGCGGTGGAAGCGAACGAGCGATTCCGGGTCGGCTCCCAGGTATCCATGTAGAACCTTGAGTGCGACCTGACGTCCCAAAAGCTCTTGCTTTGCCTTGTACACGCTGCCTACAGCACCTTTTGCAATAAGCGATTCGACTCTGTAGCGCTCGTCAATCAATGTGCCAAGAAGCGGATCGTTCGGCAGTGGAACGAGAAACGAACCCTCATGCGGGCACAACTCGACTTCGTCGGCGAATTGTTTATGGCAGTTGAGGCAAAGCTTCATGGGACACAGTGAGACAGGTCTTTTTATCTTTTTACCCACGCAGATATGTATTACTATCGGGCGCGCGTGCGTAAGTCTCTAAGCATCATCTAAGCACATATTTTAGGTGCTTGAAAAAAGGGCCTAGTTTAGGCCATAGCCCTCGGAGCA
>JAYRNY010000981.1:0-8360 GCA_041911975.1 bacterium
ACTGTTTTCAAAGACTCAGTGGCGGGACGAAATAGCACCTGCATTTGCCGACATTTTCGCCGAGAAACCTGCAACTCTGCTTCTTGCAGTCGACTCCCTCATCGATGCCGGAATCAAACAACCAAGCAACTTAGGGCAGATTACACGTGCTTTATTTGTCGCCGATCGTCCAGAGCAAGCATTTCAAATGCTCACCAAGGTCAGACAGCAAAGCGTGGATGCGGGCGACCTGTACACTTGTGCCTACCGATACTTGAAAAGATGGAAAGGAGAAGCCAGTGCGACGAAATGGTTGACTGCCGAGGTGCAGGAGGCGGACCGAATCAAATTGGCACCATTTGCGTTCTTAACCGGACAATATGAACTTCTGTGGAGCGTTATTCCCGACCAGGTTAAGACGGAAGACACCGATCGCTTATGGCTGATGCGTGCTGCATCTTGCTTGGTTGACGCTGATTTGAACAAAGCGTACAAAAATTCGCTTACGCAACATTTCAAAGGTGCCAACGGCACATTCGGCGAAATGGGACGCTATCTAATGGGTCAAACGAAATCTTACCCTGGCCATGCAGTCGACAGCCGACTCACTTGCATAAGTGCTTTCTATATAGGTTGGAAAGTACTTGCCGGCGGGGAAAGTTTTTTTGATGGAACGGAGCTCTATCACCTTGCATTGGAAACAGAAAATCCTTCGCTTTCTGAGTTTCAATGGTCGCAAATGTGGCTGACGGACTTATTGTTGACGCTGCAGAATAATCCCGCTGCAATGGATGCTGCCCGCCATCAAAATTTGAGAATTTTCGGTCCGCATAGGAATGGGGAGTTCGGAGCACAAAGAAGGTTCACGATAAGTGCGTTTTGATCCGAGTCTGTATTCTGGCCAATTTCTCCAGATAACTCAATTGTGCGAACTGCATCAGGGAAAATCCAGTAACCAATCTTTGCCATCTTCCGATAGTAATGGTTTGCAGTAGGGCCATGCATACACCTTTAAAACAGATGATTGCTCTGGTAATACTTCTAACCAGTCCTTTCATTGCCAGCTTCTTCCAACATGGAATCGATTGATGCCTGCTCACCGGACAATGTCACGCGACCTGTGCTAGTGGAAACGAACAGTGACGAATGCGGATTCCCGTGGTGGCAGATGCGGTGCAATGTTCGATACTGAAGGCATGAGAGGACATCACCTTTCTGCAGGTTAGCGGTTGAGTTACTGATCGAAAACCGGCACAGCAAGGAGTTCTCCAACAAATTTCGCAGGGGACGCCGCTCCGCACCTCTAATCCAGGTGCGGAGTGACGCTTTTTGGGATCTCGAGAAATGGATCTCACTGACATCTATTTCTATTGTTCTTTTGTATGCCGAGTTAATCTGTTTTGACTATCGCCGAATCGCTAGCTTGCGCGAGCCTTTATACAGGCAACGAACAGCATCAATTCGTAGTTTCCATGATTCCCAGCCTCTATGCGGGTTGGCATAATCCATACTGGCAGCCACCATCGGCGCATCGATAATCGGCTCACAAAATACCTATCTACTTATTCCACAAAATTGCAATGAGCGAACAGTTTTCAAATCAATTCGATTCATTAAATTGCGATCTGACTTCGCAAAAACCTGCATCTAAATCGATGTCTGCACAGTCTTGCGACCTGTATAACACCGACAAATCATCAGGCTTTCCAGGTCAGTCCTCAGATTTCTTCCAGTTCACAGGCAATCTCGATTCATCCGGTTTCTTCATCAATATTCCAGATATAGATAACTACTCCGCACAGGAAAGTCACTCATCGGACAGGAGCGCGGGGTTGATACATTCGCGAAGCCTGGAACCAGCACGTTCAATACAAGACCACATTGATGCAGGTCTAATGCAACAGATCACACCTGCACAGCATTTGAAAACGAGAGAAGGATTGCGATGCATCCCGCAGATGACATACATCATGGCGGAGCGAAACGGCGGATCCTCAGCGGCTCTGCGCACCGATCCGCTCAACTACTACAAGTTCAATGCAGAAGAGCGCAGCAGTTTCAAGGGTGGAACACCACAAGTCTTAGATAACCTCCAGGCCCAGGATGGTCTTAAAAAGCGCGAACGCCTTGCACCCGGTGAGACCCAGCAGATAAAAATAGTTTACGAAGACATAAGCAGGTCTAAGGCTGACACGAAGACCCTGCCTGATTTCCGCGTCACCAAGGATGGCATTGTCCAGGTAATCAACAATCCCGAGACCAACCCGCTCAAAGAAATTGTCATCGAAGTCGAGCGTGCCAGTGGTTTTATTGGGCTGCCATCCGAAGCACAACTGAAGTCGCTGGTTGAACTGACCAACTACTTGAGCGCAAGGCTAGGCAGAGCTAGCGAAACTACACCTGAGCCGCTTGTGGTCAGCGACAACCAGGGACTGCTTTCGGAAGAAGCGAATAGCCCAATAGAGTCAGCACCGCCCCAAGAAGAAGCGCTGCCGCCGCCAGTCCAGGACCAAACTCAGGCGCTCAATAGAATCGACGGCTCGGGCTCCGGCTCTATGAGCCCGTCAGAGGCAAATGACTACTTTCCGCCATCTAAAGTGCCGACTCTTCCCAATGAGTCTCCCAGTCTGTCAGCATTGAAAGACCTGATTGCGGGCTTCGAGACAAGAGGCATCACCGATCCGTACAATGCCGTGCAGCGCAGGGAAGGGCAAGGATTTGCCGTGGGCCGCTACGCGCTCACTGCCGGCACCATCTTTGATTGGATTAGCGGGCTCAGCGATGCAGAAATAGACGAAATTGAAGAGCTGGAAATTACGACGCCGGACGGCATTAAAAAGAAGATCAAGATTCCCAAAGACACGGGAGCTAAGCTTAGAAAAATTCGTGCTCTTGTGAAAACTGCAAAAGGAACTCCCCCCGGAAAGAATGGCGCGCCTGAAAGCAGTGACGGACCAGATACTGCCGGCGAACGTGAAAATGCGATCGATCAACTATTCGATGATCTGCACATAAGCTATGTTACCAGGCTGCTCGCCCAAATGCAGGAAGGTAAAGACGCTCCCAGCCCTGAGCAGGTAAGCAAAGCACTCAGCCCAGAAATCCAGGAGCTGATAGCCACAGATCTCATTTACAAATTTGCCAAGGAATGCACAGATCCGGCAACCGAGAAAGTGAACATCGGCAAAGTTGTTCTCTCCATGCATCTGGGCAGAACTTTCGGTGAGGAAGACCTGACCGCTCCGGAAAACTTGTCCTTGATGAAAGCCGCAGAGCAAGGTTATCCCCTGGCGCTGCAGCACACAGTTGCCCCGGAGCAACCGGTGCAATGGACCGAAAGAAATGGAAAAGTAAGTTCTGATCCAAATTCATACTTCTTCTCGCAGTTTAGAAATGAAACTTACAATCCGACCGGTCCGTCACGCAGCAACAATTGCGGGCCAGCCAGCCTAGCGATGGCAGCGAAGGCATTCGATAAAGACGGAGACATTAGCAACGTGGAAAAACAAATAGACAGAGCCCGCGTTGCAATGACAGGGCGCAACAACTACAGCGAGCTGACCAGCCTATCTCAAATATCAAACGGTGCGAAAAAACTCGGTATGCAGACAAGCGCCGTCGCGGATTTAAATTCGGTCAACAATGCGCTGTACTCCGGCAAACAAGTAGTCCTCTTCGGCAATCCGGCAGGAGCCTATGGCAATAGACTCTCAGGAAGCCAGTATTCGCATTACAACGGACTGCACTTCATTCTCGTTGCCGAAAAAGGTCAGGGGGCACAAGGAAACTACTTGATAAACGATCCGTTGAGTCGCAAAGGCTCGATAACCGTTTCAGCAGCCGAGCTGAGTCGCTTCATGCGCAGAGATGCTTCAGGCAGATCGGGAATAGCCGTCTGGGCGTAGTGTCACTAAAAATCCAGAAGTGCCTTGTACACTTCGAAAACAGGGAGAAATTCAAATGGCAAGCACCAGCTCAATATTCAGTAGCCCGCCGGAAATGTTGTTTTCTCCCGAGCAGTTGCAGTCAGCGAACGACCAGAGTCAAGCACTGTACAACGATGCATACGGCGCATACAGTGCCAACGGCTCAAGCGGCTTGAACGATTTCAATGGTTCGTTGGATAACACTGGTTCTTACGGAACATATTCATCAAATTCCGAAACACTACCGAATTTTGAAGTAACGCAAAACAATTCATCGACTGCGCCGGATGAGACAGACAATACAATGCAAACAAACGATTCATTTGAAGAACAAATTAGAAGTAATCCAGCGTCAATCGGTCGCATAGCAAAAACAGTTGCCACTGACATAGAACTAATGCTGACTTCCATGGCTAGAATGAAATTCGATATGGAGCAGCTCACAAAGGTCGAAGACGCAAACAGTATCACAGCCCTTAAGTCAGCAATGGACAAAGAATTAGAAGCATCAAAGGTGAGAATGTCGCAGCAATTTGCGGATTTACATCTTAGCGGGGACGTGACAGATCAGGTGTTCCAACTGCTGTCCACAATTAGACAAGGACTTGCCAAAGGAGGTGACGACCAGGACACTCTACAAAGTCAGAATCAAAACCAGCCCATCCAAGTTAGTTAGCCAGTTAGTGAGTGAAGAACCTTCACAGCCCTGTTTAACCCAGCAAACTCAGCGTTGATGAAGGAAAGAGAAAGGACGGTACGCCCACCGTCCTTTTTCATTGCGCACTTCGCGCTAGCTGAATTACCGCTTTAGAATTAGCCACCACAAATGGTGCCGGCAGTTGAGAGACTTGCGCTAAGGGCAACGAACACTTTACTTGCGTATATTCCCCGCTGCAATTTTGACGTTTCTAAGCGATGCTCAAACTCCGGGTGCAAATCCGAATTACCACGGAATCACAGACGAAGCATTACTCTTGGACCGCAAAACTCATTGACACTAATATTCCACAGAATTGCGCCAAACTCCTGCATATCGCTCGAATCAGGCAGTTTAGATTCCAGCAAAATGAAGCGCAAGAGTAGCAGCAAAGAGAACTCACTAGAGCTTAGAAAAGCTACCAAGTACTAAGAGGATCATAGTCATGCCGACAGCAGCAGAACAAGCGAATACAACAGTCCAAGAAGTTCGGCGCGAACTTGCAAGAGAGGGCGGCTCGCAACAGGCTGCAACACTCTTGATGACAGAGGTTGAGGCGGAAAGAACCCGCATGAACAGCGGAGAAGTTTCAATTGTAGACTTCAATACTTATATTACGACATTATTGACAGGACTTGAGAATGACTTACCAAACCTGTCTGTGGGCTGGGTTGCTAATCAGTCAGGCAGAAACCAATTCACTACTGTGGACAACAGCATCACAGGAACTGGTGAAGCACTGGTAAACACCGATGTCCTCAATTACCTTTCGGCAAGTACCAGTGATCCAGTGCAGGCGGCACTGGCAGATAGCTTCCTGCAACGAATTAATAGCATCGATGGTGTTGGGCGAAACGGCTATCAGGATGGACAAGTATCCTTTGCGGAAGTAAATCAATTCCTCGACGATCAGCAAGGAAGAATCGACAACCTCACGTATGCCCGACTATTTAGCTCTGCTTCAGGCAGAACTCTTCTCAATGCATTAGACACAAGAGGTGACGGACTCCTTAGCGTATTTACCGATGATGATAAATTCGATCGCGACAATCTGGGTGCTCTAATCAATGACTTTAGAAATAATAATTCCGATATTGAGCCTATAATGCAGAACTTGATGCATGACACAAGTATGTCGAGAGACCAGGTTATCGACACACTGCAGAGCCTGTATGACGACTGGGATACTCCCCAGGTACAGCTGATGAGAGACGGCGGGTGCATGACCTTGAACAGTATTGCCAATGGCGCTGGATACAACAGCATGGCTGATTGTTCGGCTGCATTGAATTGCGTCAACACAGACCTGATTGTGCCTCCATCCGTCGCCAACAATCCGATCAACTCTGCTGACGGAGATATCGACCCAATCGATACGGGCTCGTCCAGGTTGACTTTGAATTCACAGCACAAGGCAATCAGCATCGAATACAACAACTTGAGCCGCAATCCCGCGACAATTCAGTGGTCTACCGATGGCACCACGCCTATTCGAATTGATACAGGTGATGGATATGTTCTCTCACTTAATCAATCCACTAACCCACCATCGTGGGAGGAGACCCACATCATTCCGGGCAATAACACTCCAGTCATAGTGCCGATAAACGCACCGACTGTGAACTCCAATACCGGTGAAATTGCTTACAGCTATACAAGCGGAGGCGCTGCCAGCATCACATATCAACCGGACGGCACGAGATTGCAAACCGATGCATCCGGTGATAGGCAAGTCATCACTCAACCGGTAGTTCAGGCGACGACCGACGCAACAGCAAATTCAGTGCAGACAACAGGTGGCAGTTACGATACAGCCCATCAATCTTTTGGTGATGCAGCTACAGCACTGGCAGCCGCCCGACCGGGTGGGCTCAGTACCGACGCGGCTACTGCAAGAAGACAGATTCAGAATGCGAAAGTTGATCTGCTCATTTTGGGCTATCAGCAAAACGTGACGGATGCCACTCCGGAAGAAAGAGCTCAGGTGGTCGCTGCGCTCAATCAATTGCGCGACGACAACGGCATCGGTGAGTATGTGAATTACGGCAACAGCAGAATCAGTATCTACCGTATGCTCAGAGGCACCATTAGTTACTGATCTCCAACTGAAATCCAGGAGGCGAATGCCGACAGCGAATTATTGCATTCGCCTCCTCTTTCACATGCTTGGAAATAACTCCCTCACAGATTCAAGGATTGAAAGAATATGTCTGTCTCATTCACCACAGTCTACTCACATAGCGCCGCCAGCCTGCTTGCCAATGAAATCTGCGCCAATCTCAGTCCGCTCGAATTCAAAGAAAAATCGAAGGACGAGAAAGCTACGGCAATCATAAGCAGAACGAAGTTAAATGAAAGCGCTAAAGCTCTCTACACACAAATGATGCGCGTTTCTGCCAAACAGTTATTCGATGCTCTCGGAAAAAATAGCAGGAAAAAACCGATGCAGCATTACTCGGCGGCCGTCAAAGTGCTGACAGTATGTTCGATTTACCTTATTGCCTGCGAGAATTGCCGAGGTAGTCAGCCCCCCCAATGGCTGGTAGACTACTTACTCGAAGCAATGCGCTTTGGCGATCAGCTGCAGATGGAACCGAACAGCACTGAGATGATCTGCCAATTCGGTCCATATCAAAAGTCCGATCTGATCAGCGGTATGGTTAACGCCGCACTGTGCTGCATAAGTTTTCACGATGAGTCCGTCCACGCAGCTCTCGTATATAGAATTGCCTCATCATCCAAGGAAAGGTATACGCTGTTCGCGCAGGCGATTCAAATGGCTCAACAATAATTACGAAATCAAAGTTACGCAGGCGAAAGAGTGAAAAGTCCGCACCACATGTGCGGGCTTTCTCATTTTTGGCCTGCTCTCGGGCAAAGCAGACCCCTAACGCTTTAGAGAGTCATCGCTTCGCACCCACTGGCCGCAGCTGCGCAACAATGCTCACATGAAAAAGCTGTTTGTTCGTATGTTTGCACAGGTGCAATACGTGCTTGCAATTAGCAGGAGCATTGCACCAACATTCTAAACGCAGTGCCAAGTGCGCTATTTTTCGGCGGAAATCGTTTACTCTGCCAATCGATTTTGCTTATAGTAAATTCAATCGTTGCTTTTCCTTCTGTCGGACATCAATTCACCACACAAAAGCAAATTAGCCTGTAATCAGCAGTTGCACTTGGGAAGCAGAAAAAATTTCTGCTTCGACTCTTCGCGCCCATTCAAATCAGAGCTGAAAGGCAAGAAACACCATGTTGAACCCCAACCAAATTCGCCACCGTCTCGTCAACATCAACCCGCTGATGCGCCCGACCGACTCGGTCACCGTACTGAAAGATGCGGTGGCATTCGTCGCTCGCCAGATCAGGGAGAACAATGGCACTATTTCCGCTGCCACGAGCACAGCAATCGAGGCAACAGCCGCCATCACCATCAATAATATCATCGAGAGCCCGACCCGCACGCTCACCATCATTCGGGACACGCTGAAGTCCATCCGCGAAGATCTGCCGCAGGGCGAAAGCTATACGGACATTCGCATCCCCGAGGACGTGGATTCCATGCGCTATGTCACCTCTGTGGAATCGCTGGCCAACGCGCTGCTTTCAATTATTCGCTGCCTGCATCTGCTGGCAGGCGGTGAATAAGACCGTAACGGCTTCCGACAAAAGTTAAGTTAACGAGACTAGCACGGCGGTGCAAGGTTTTGAATCTTGCGCCGCAATGCTATTGGCATTTCTGCATGTCTAAGTGTTCGAGG
>JAYRNY010000982.1:0-9871 GCA_041911975.1 bacterium
ACACCGCCGACAGCAGCGCCGCCGAGACGCACCATACCATTTCCGATCTTGGAGCTTTTTACGGCAATGTCTTTGTAGAAGTTTTCTCCAGTGAGTTTTGAAAACTGCGCCAGGTCTTTTCGAGTGAAACCTTGATCTCCGTTCAGCCTTTCAAAAAACTTGTAATTCTGCTCTACCACAGAGATTGCGGCCTTGAAATTGGGGTCGATATCAGGAATGTTGATAACGTCCTGCAGCTCTTTGCGGCTGATACTTTTGTTTTTGTCCTTGTCGATGGTGGCGAAATAGTCGTCCATCAATTTGGCGAATGCTTCCGGGTTTTTGTAGTTTTCTTTGCCTAACTGATCTTGGGCATGAGCTGGAACTTGCTCCACTTCGGGTTGTTTTGACATTGCAGAATCTCCAATAGAAGACCAAGCCTGGGCGATCATGCCAGGGCTTTGTCAGGGAAGGGACGCCGAACCTGTCGGCATTGGGGTCCCCGTCGTGAACGGGGCTATCGGTGACTATGAGCACGAAAGGGGGGAGGATACAGTGCATGTATCCAATCAGGCAAGTTAATGGACACGACTTGGATTAAATCGTGTCGGTGGCGAGCCCGTGGTCTTCTAGCTGACTGCGCTCATTGGCACATTGGACTTGCTGAAGGTTTTGCCGCTCGGCAGAGTAATTTCATAAGCGGACATGGATCCGTCTGGACCGATTCGCATCGTACCGCGCGAGCCGTCTATGAATATGGTGCTGACGTAGCCAGGTCGACCGGCGTTGAGATGTGTGGCGCCGCGCGCACTTACTATCAAGCGATCGTAATGCAGAGTCAGATTTGAAAGTTTGAAAGCAAAGCCGTCGCGTTTTGAAATACGATCAGTCCCAACTGTGTTGCGCTGCTCCCAGACATATCCGTTGCTTGTTCGCAATGACAGCACTTCGCCGTTGCTATCGTATTTGATATCAGAAAATGACTCGCCGCAGGCCGTGGTAAACTCAATAACTCTGCCGTCTTTGACGACAAATTTGCCGCCGTCTCTTTCATGGTTTCCGTCGCGTAGGTTTTCTTCCTCTGACAGACCATCGGGTTTCCAGTATTGATTGGTCATTTCGTTGAGAACATCAGCGCTTATCAGTGCGTCTCTCTGCTGATCGTTCATAGTAATTTGGAAAAGCGGCATCTGAGTGCCGTAGAATACCGTGTTAGACATAGGGTGGGCGGTTCCGGGTGCGAGTTCGGGCGTGCCCTCCATTGTGGCCGCCGGCTGTTGCAAAAATCTTGCATTACTAATTTGCTGCAAAAAACAGCCTCCTGGCAGTGCCATGAGTCCCGGAATCTACTCGATTGTCCTGTCTACTTAGTAAGTGCTCCCGCTACCAGCACCAGTGCGAAGCATTTGCCTTGCGTGCTGCTGGGTAAAAGCTGTCCGTCTCGGTCGAATCCTCTGATAAAGACAGTCTCACCAACACTGGAGACTGGAAAAACGTGCACTTCGATGCCACCGGGCTCTCCCATGGAGCCATTCATCGCCAACAAGTTGGCAGCCATCCAATTGGCATTCTGATAATCCGACAGAGTCATTGACGAGCTGGCGGATTCAGAGCTGACGCACATCAGCTTCGGTTGTACTGGTCTGAGTGTGAGTGCATTGCTGTACGAAATGCCCGCAGCTTGAAGAGCCATCTGCGAGCGAGGGTATTTGCCGTAATGAGCATAATAGCGGTTCAAATCGTCAGCCATCTTGCGCGCTGCATTGACGGCACCGAGTTCCGGCGTTCCACGCTTGAACAGCTTGATTCCTTTTTCGTCGACCAGGCAATTTCCGGTCGGTCTGAAAACCACACGCAGTCCATCGGTTTCCGCGTAAAGTTCTGACGCCATTTTTGAGACTTTCACTGGCTCGGTGTCCTGTCCGAACACAAGCATGCCTTTGCCGCCGTCTTCAACCTCGAATTGTTTGATCCCGTCTGTAGAACTATAGTAACCAGCATACTCAGCCAGGGAAGCCGGATTTAAGGCAGCAGTGGCACTCGCTCCCGTCTCCTTATCCTTGCCTGTAAGCACGCCTTTCTTCTCGTCGAGCACGCCGGAGAGGAATAGCCAGAGAGCAAGAATGCATGCGGCCGGAATAGTAATAATGGCTCCCAGAGGGCGCTTCGACTTTGATGCGCAGGCAATGCTGCCGCCGTAAGCGCGAGCGTTCGAGATTTTTTGATTGTCTCGATGCGCCGGGATGATTGATGGAGCGGCAGGAACAGACTGTGCAGATTTCTCCGGACGAGTTTCTGAATCGGCATCAGCCTTCGCTGCAATCTCGATCATATTCATGCTCGTCGATTGCTTGAGTCTTTCCAGCTGCGATGTATCATACTGAGTGCGCGCAGAGGAGGGCGGGTAGGTTAATTGCCCTGTCTGCGATTGAGCAAGGCGGTTGTCCAAGCCTTCAACTTGGGCGGCTTGACCGGTTCTTTTTGCCAATGATCTTGCACATTCGGCTACCGTTTTTGAAAAAGGCGAATTCGGACCGCAGACAACGTTCGCGCTGCTGAGCACTTCTCCATAGCATTGAGCTGCTTGTTTGAAATTGCCGCTCTTCTCCAGAGATCTTCCCAGTTTGAATTTGATGGCAAGAAGCCTGTCATCAGCGAACATTTGCTCGCTCTGATTGGTGACCAGCACCTGCTCCAAGAGCGTTATCACTTCTGCGTATTGCTCGGTGTGATAGTAAATGTCCGCCAATTCGAGAAGGCAATCACACGCTTTGAGACTGCCGGCACCGTAGAGATTGACGATATTTCCGAGGCTCTCGTAGTAGAGTTTTTCTGCCTCGGCCATGCGGCCTTGTGCAGCCATTTCTCCAGCTCTGGACAGCATCCTGTCGGTTGCGTCCAATTGCTGAGATGTATCGTAAAAGCTCACGGTAATTCATTCTCCGGGGTAAATTCGCTTTTCTTTTTTTACTGCGAATCTACCGAAAGGGCAGCACTTATATGCCGCCCTCGATTTTTAGTAATTGGTGATCTTGAGAGAGCCGGTGAGAGGAGACAGCCCTAATTGTTGCTCGAGGTAGCGGACTTCGCTGCTCAACTCGGAAATCCTGGAAGGATCGTTCTTGCACAAGGCAGCTACGTCTTCTGTTTTTCTGTAGTAATCGAGATAACCTTCAATCTTCGTGCCTTTTTGGCGCAGCTCATTGATGCGCTGCAGGTTGCGGAATCTTTCAACACGGAATGGTCCTTTGCAGGGAATTCCGAGACCGCCCAGTTCTCTGGCGGCGATGTTCTCTGCGACTACCTTAAGGAAACCATCGGCATCGCCTTCATACTTCGAGTAATTGCCGGCTGTGACGCCAGGGTTTGCTGCCATCAATTTGCCGAGGTCACTCATGGTTTGCGGCGACACGGACAATGTATTGACAGATGCTATCGGCATTACAGGAAGACCATTTGGCCTTGCAATCACTCTCTTTGGTGTTCTCAATGCTTTGAGATTGGCTAATTGATCTGTAGCACTCTTATTAAGATTGGTCAGTTCCTTAACGGCCGCTTCTTGTTCGCCGTTGGCAAAAGTTTGCTCGATCTGCTTTTGGCGATTCACAAACGGTGCGATGCCCCCGCCCAGTGACTCGAGCTGATTCAGGTTGGTTTTCAATTCGCTGGTCAATGCTGTGAATTGAATCTCCGAAGGTGTGGTCGCCACAGAGCCAGCAACCTCTGCTGCATAGACCAGCTGGCTTGAGAATAGGGTTGCCAGGCATGCAAGCAAAAAGGCCGGGGTGTGCCTGTTTTTCATAATTTTTGACCTGAATCGATAGTAAGGTGAAAGCTGATTGCTAATAATGCTCATAAGTTTGTGGCAGTTTTGTGGAATTTGGAAAGGCAACCCCCTAATTCGTTCGGGGTTTCATGACCGGTCTTCAGGGAGAACGCTGCCTGGCTGCTCATCTGGCGCCCAGGATTAACTCTCCATTGTTAGATAAGATCAGAGCGTGATCTGCGCCGGAATTGGCGATGGTTTCTTTGCCGCTGGACAGGAAGTTTAATCATCCCGCAAAAGACAAGCTCCCGGCATTGCCGGGAGCCTGTGGATGCTGTACGAGTCAGGAGAGCTGTTTTTTACTGCTACCAGAGTATGTAAGCTCAGAAGGTTGGAGTACAACGTGCTTTCATTATGCGCCCGACTACTGCTTTTGCCTATGTACCTGACTGAAGCAGCGTTTTGGCTGGCGATTTTTTGATAAACCCCTGTAGCTGGGAGTGTTTCCCGTGTGATTTGGCATGAATTACTGCTTCAGTAAATTTGCACTTGAAGGCATCTCTTTTGCCTTTTCGGGCCCATTTGAATTTCTCGGCGAAATATCCGGGTTGAAACTTCATTGAAACAATTGACCCGCAAAATGCAGATCTCCCGTTACCGCTCTGCCACCCAAACTTTTGCCCGCCAACTCACGGCCGGCAAGCTTTTAAAAGGAATACCACTATGGGTCAAACCATCGGATTTCCGGCTAATGCTGCCAAATTGAACCGCTCCGCCAGGACCGCCGCAAGAAAGAAGCTAGACCAACAACTGCAAACTCAAGCGGCGAAAGAAGCCCCCCCCTCTCAACCAGCGCCAGAAAGCGATGTCGAAGTCTATCTCGACATTCCTGAAGAGTGGTTTGGCTTGACGACGCCGACAACAAAGTATGACTACGATGTCTACATCACCACGGACACGTTCAAAGCGGGTGTTTATCCGCACAATCGCGAGTATCGTTTTGTCGAGCGCAAACTCGCAGACGGAAAGATAGAAACCATCTATTCCGGACCGAACTTTCTGGACAGCCGCACGGTGATTGAGGAAGAGGACGGAACGATCATTTGCACCATAAGAGCCAACCACCTGGGCAATGGAGTCATTGAAGTTCGGTATTCGGCGGACGGCTCGTATACGACCGAGCACCGGGCTCCCGAAGAGTGCGACAATTTCAGCTACGTCAAGGACAACAGAGGGCGCATCACAAGCCTGACTCTGGGCGACGGAACGCACTTGCAATTCGCTTATGGCGGCACCAGCCCGACTGCTTTCCGATTTACCGACAATGATGGTGTTCAGTGGCGCCGTTGCCCGCGCTCGGGCTTCTTCAAAAACGAAGACGGTAAGAAGCTTGGCGAAAATGCAGTGCAATTGGTAGCCGCCAATGAATCGGGATCTTATATGTTCGCCAGCTACGGTCGCTACACTGTCATGCACCGCAACGGCACGGTCGAAGAACGCTATTTCCCGACAGTCAGGGATCTGCTCGACCAGGACCTTCCTGTCACCGTAGCAGTGCGCACAGACAAGGACCTGGAGCGCGCCGAGGGCTTCGCCAAGTCGTTGCGCGCTCAATATGGAGGCGCGGACATAGCCGTCGAAGTATTGTCCCTTGAAGCCAAAGACGGAGTCATAGTCAACGGACGCCATGTAAGCCGGTTCTATTAAAAGGAAGAGCTGCGAAAGAAAGCGTAACAGGAACTCAGTGGAAGAAACGCAGCCGCTGATTCTTGTTGTCGATAGCGAATCTCCAGCTGCTGAAGAATTCCTGTCCGAGCAAACCTTCCTTGGCTTTGTCGTTGCCGATCATTCCCTTTTGTCCTGTGTCAAGAATGACTGGAATATGTCGCATGATGATGGGGCCGAGTCGCAGTTCGTCGACCATGAACTTGCGTCCGGATGAAGAGCCGCCAACGCCGTAAAAGGAAACTTCTTCCGCATCAGGCGGCAGGTCTAAATCCAGGTCTGTCATGTTGCTCTTGCTGAACATCACGCTCACAGCGCCGGTGTCTACGAGAATGTCGGTCTTCTTTCCCTTCGGTCCTTCCAGCGCTACGACAAGGTGCTTGCCCTTCTTGCGAAACGGAATCGAATACTGGTCGCTCGAGTCCCCGGGCTTTATGTCCATAGGTTTTCTAAAATAGATGCAGTGACCCCTGTTGTCGATCTCGTACTCGAGATCCTCGAAGAACATCTGCCCGAGGAGCGGCTCTTCATCATAGTGCTCGCAAACGGTGAGCGGGCAGTTTTTCGTGATGCCGGCGATCGTTACCTGTGCCCGCATAGACCAGGTTTCGACGGTGCCTCCCACTCCTGATGCTTTGCTCGTCGCTTTGCCCTGCGGAGGTCTGACTCCAATTTGTTCCAACTGATTCTTGCCGATGAATATACTGTGAGCACCAGTGTCGAATTTGAAATTCAGACCGCGATTGTTGATCTTTCCTGGCAGAACAATGTCGTTTCCGCCGGGAGTAACTGTGAAGTATGCGCGTGCATTTTGAGGTATTTCGAACGGACCGGACGCCATGTCAGAATCCAATTCCGGCGGTGGTTCAGTGCCGGCAGTAGAAGTGGGAGATTGTCCGCCACTTCCAGGAGCAGGTCCACTTAGTTTGGGAATGCCGGCCAATCTACCTGCATTGGCGATTAAACCAGCGGTTTCCAGCTTTGCCAACTGGCTTTGAGCCAGGGTCTTGATGCGCTGGTCCTGAGCCGTGGCTGTGATTGTGTTGTAGAGCTCCTTTGCTTTATCGTATTCGAGAAGGTAGTGATGGCAGAGGGCTCTGTAGTACTGAGCGTAAGCGTCATTGGGATTGGATCTGAGGCGAATGTCGAAATACCTGGCGGCTTCCTTGAATCTATGCTGCTGAAATAGCTTCAGCCCATAATCGAAGTACTGGTCTGCGGCTGCAGGCGGAGGTGCGTTGCCAAAGAGAAAAAGAGCGCAAACCGATGCGGCTGCATACTTTTGAAACTTCAACTTGAAACTCGAAAGACCCAGCGGTCTCAACTGATTCAACTGTAAGCCCGCCGTCTTCACGGAAATCATCCAGTGCCACAGGCCTTAATATGCCCGATTTGTGGATTAAAAAGTGCGTAAGGCAGCAGGTTTTGCTACATTAAAAACTCGCCCCGGGAAGGAAAACCTGTTGCGCGCATGGCAGACCTTCTGGTGCAGCAGCTAAAGGACAATATTGCCGTGGCATTGCAGCAGCAAAATTGCAAGAGGTATAACGAACGAAGTTCGACATTTGCGCTTCTTTACCGCCAGCATTCGTTGTTGATGAATGGGTTACAATCTGATACTGCATCAGCAATGCGGGCTGGTGCTCATCGGAGACGGTGCTTGATCAGGCTAATTGTTTTGCTCGTTATTTTTCTTGCTTTTCAGTGCGCACCTGCCTGGGCCGCATCCAAAGATAATGCGCGCAAGATTTTGTCCATGCCGATTTTCTTTGTCACCGACCGCGAAAAAATGCCTGATCGAGGCGATCATCAGGATTTTGGCGTGCAGATGATCGAACCTATTGATTCACTTTATTACGGCTGCCAACAAGTAAATGTCAAACTGACGGACAAAGAAGCACAGGAAGTTGACAATTTGCCGACCTGGGGCTGGAGCATGCGCGGTGAAAAAGAACCTGTCACCGCAGACCCGGGTGAATTCAAGAGTCAAATTTTTGACAAGGAAAACGACTTTCAGTCCCTCGTGGCTGCGGTGCGCAAAGCCATGGAGTTGAACAATCGCAAAGAGCTTATCCTCTTTGTGCACGGTTGCTGCATCAACTTTGAAGGGTCGATGAATCAGGCTGCAGCACTCGAAGAAGCGACGAGAATACCTGTGATCAACTACGCATGGGGAGCGGTGAAGGGAAATTATGGCGGGTCATCTATGACCTTGCCGCGTTCGCAGGAACGATTCAACTCTCTTGTTAGACGGCTGCTCAAAGAATTTCCCGACGAAAAAATCACCCTTGCAGGAAACAGCGTCGGCAATATGATGATCGTCGAATACTGCCTCGAGACGTGCGAGCACATCGACACGCGCAAGTTCGATAACATCATCCTCTCGCGAGCCGACATGGACGCATTTGCCTTTAAGACGCAGGTACAGCATGTCGTCAGGCAAGCAAAACACGTCAGCCTGTATGTCGCGAAGAACGACCCGCAGATAAATCTATCAGGAGTCTTGCGCTGGTTTTTCAATCCAAAAGACGGCAGTGAGAGAGTAGGCAACACGCGCTCAGCTCCGATGTTTAACAGCGATCAGCCGATAGTCGTTTACGACGTGTCCGCCCTCAAGCTAAAACACATCATGCCTCACCGTGCAGTTGCGGAATTGCTCAACAACAACGGTATTGCGCCGCAAGATTCGCCGGTGTACGTCTATACGACTGAAAAGGATAATGTCGTGCGTATCGTGCAGCGAGCCGGTAAAGAAGCTGAGCGCCGGTTCGCGCACGCTGCAGGCGAATAGTGATTGCAATTGCCTGTTAGCGAGTAGTCACACAGAAAGTTAAGTGTTGCTTGCACACAGGAATTTCACAAGCCCGTGCGAAAAATATTCGTAAGGGAGCCGGCGGCGGCGCTTTAGCACCGGCGGTTCCTCCGGAGAAACCGCATCGCGGCTTGCTCTGGTACCGGGCGGTGCATGGCATCGCCCCTAGAGAAAACCATTTGCAATCTGTCAGGAAACGTATATGAATAAGAAAGCCCGCATCAGGAATCTGACTGTATTTCTTGGTCTTACTACAGTGCCTACTTGTTTTGCTGCCCTTGCTGCTAATTTGCTGTGGCGGTTGATCTTCGTGGATCTGCAGGACAAGTTTGTGGCTCCATACTGGATTTATTTGACGACTTGCTCAATCATTCCTATGTTTGTGTTTTTCCAGAATTTGATATTCTACAAGATCTATCTCTGTCTGCATGACGCAAGGCCGCTTGTGAAAAACACCGGCCTAGATTTTTTGCTCGGTTTCATTCCACCGTATTCAATCATTTTTTCCTGGACTATGTTTTGGGGGACGGCATGCCGGCTGAATCATTCGCCGTCCACCAATTCCGACCAGTTGTTGTTCAATATTTTGAATGCATACACGCTTGGATTGCCGCTTCTTATAAGCGCATTCACTGCCAGTGCTTGCGTCGGAATTTTTGTCGCGTTTCTCATGCACACGATACGTGTGCTCGTGCCTGATCTGTTGGCAATGCTGAAACTAGCGCGGCATTGCGTTGACGCCGGCAATGGCGGCGTTGCGACCGGCAATTAGAGTATTGCCTGCGGTTTGATAAATGGTTCTTACGCTCAAAAAGATGATTAACAGACCTACTGCCACCATCATCGGTTTGGGCTGAATAGACTTGCAGGCTTTTGCCGCGATCGGCGCCGCAATCATGCCGCCAATCACCAGACCGACAACGGCGGTGAGATAGACTGATCCCAGCGTGACGAAGAATACTGCCGAGGTTGCGGCGGCAACGAAGAATTCGGTGACATTAACAGAACCGATTACGTAGCGCGGACTGTTGCCCTTCGCCACAAGTGTCGACGTGACAACGGGTCCCCATCCGCCGCCTCCGATTGCGTCGACGAAGCCGCCGATGAATCCCAGACGTCCGACATGTGTTCTCTTCGGTTCCGGCTGTTTTTTCCTTGCTGCTTTTACGAGGATGAGGATGCCCATCAAAAGCAAGTACAGCGAAATGAACGGCTTGATTGTTTCTCCGTTGACATGGCAAAGTATGTAAGCGCCGGTGATACCGCCGATGACACCAGGGATGAGCAGGCGGGTAAGGAATTCTTTGTCGACGTTGCCGGCTTTGATATGGCAGAAGGCAGATACTGCTGTCGTGAAAAGCTCAGCCGTATGAACGCTTGCCGAAGCGACGACAGGAGAGATGCCGATAGACAGCAGCAGGGTGGAGCAACTGACGCCGTATGCCATACCCAGGGTGCCGTCGATCATTTGAGCAACAAACCCAGCCAAAATGAAAAATGGAAGTGAGCTATCCATAGTAATGATTGAGTGATTCCTATTTACAGGGTTTCCAAAACTGCTGCCTGCTTTGTAGTCGCTGTCAGTTGTG
>JAYRNY010000983.1:0-7100 GCA_041911975.1 bacterium
GTTAAATCACTCTTCCCTGGCTGTCATGCGCCCGTGTAAAAGCCGCTTCTGCGGTATCATAAGGAACATTGGCAACCAGTCCAATGCGCAGTACACGCGCTTTTCACCGCAAACCCAGGCAGATATATGCCGTTGCGGCTGCATGGTTGCCAGATTGGACAAAACGTCGACAAAAACGTCAACCGTGATAAGGGAAAACGCCTGTGGATATTTGTATTGTCGGTGCCGGCTACGTAGGTCTTGTTACAAGCGCTTGCCTTGCATATCTCGGTCATCATGTCATTGCCGTTGATTCCAACGAGGAAAAGCTCAATGCTTTGAAACGTGGCGAGATGCCGTTTTTCGAGCCAGGGCTCGAGCCGTTCGTCAAACAATGCGTGAAGAGTGAATTCTTGACCTTCACAGACAAGTTGGACGAGGCCGTTAAGAAGTCGGAAATCATCTTCATCGCAGTAGGTACACCGCCACTCCCTTCCGGAGAACCCGATCTCTCTGCCGTGATGGCAGTCGCCCGAGCCATTGGCCGCGCGCTGGACGTGTCGAAGAAGCGCATTATCGTCAACAAGTCCACAGTTCCGGTAGGTTCCGGCAACTGGGTGGAAATGCTTGTCGGTCAAGGGGTCGAAAGTGTTCAAACAGTTCCCGCACGCTCCTCACGCACCGATCTGCCGGCTTTTACTGTTGTATCCAATCCTGAGTTCTTGCGTGAAGGAACCGCTCTTTCGGATTCCTTCTATCCCGATCGTATCGTTGTAGGCTCTGCTGACGAGTCTGCAGTCGCTACGATGAAGAAGCTCTTTGCGCCTTTGATCAATCAATCGTTTGATCCACCCAAAGACATTCCGCGTCCGGAAAATTTCGGAAAGGTTCCATTCGTCATCACTGATCTCGCCAGTGCAGAGCTGATCAAGTATTCAGCCAATGCGTTCCTGGCGATGAAAATCAGTTTTGCCAACGAAATTGCCGGACTTTGCGAAAAGGTGGGAGCAGACATTCGTCAGGTCGCACCGGGCATCGGTCTGGATACCCGTATCGGCAGCAAGTTCTTGAATGCGGGCGTGGGCTGGGGCGGAAGCTGCTTCGGCAAAGATATCAACGCGCTCATCAACGTGGCGCGCGAATACAGCTATCCGACGTCGCTTTTGGAAGCAACACTTTCAGTGAATGAGCGTCAGCGGTTGTGCGTGATCAAAAAGCTTCAGGAAGAACTGAAGATCGTCAAAGGTCGCACGATTGGTTTGATGGGACTGTCCTTCAAGCCGGACACCGATGACTTGCGCGATGCGCCCAGTTTGACCCTGGTTCGCGCTCTTACAAAAATGGGAGCGCATGTCAAAGTTTATGACCCGGTCAGCATCGAAAGCTGCCAGCGCAACTTCCCCGAATTGGAAATCGCTTACTGCACCAATCTCGAAGAGCTTGCCAAAGACAGCGATGCGCTCGTCCTTGTCACTGAGTGGAAAGAATTTGCCACCGCCAATTGGAAGCCGTTGATCAAGAGTATGAGGGGGCCGCTCATCATTGACGGTCGCAACATCCTGCCTCAGGACGAACTTACTGATTGCGGCGCAGTCTACAGAGGTATTGGGCATTGAAGGTACTCATCACTGGCGCTGCAGGATTCATCGGATCTCACCTCACCGATCGCATGATTGCCGACGGTCATGAAGTGATTGCCATGGACAATCTTGTTACCGGCACCATGAACAACATCTCGAATCACCTCTCGAACACTCGCTTTCAGTTCATCCATCACAACGTTTCCAATCACATTCACATCGTTGGTCATCTCGACTGGGTGATTCACTTCGCGTCGCCGGCCAGTCCAGTCGACTATCTAGATCTGCCGATTGAGACGTTGAAAGTGAACTCGCTAGGAACGCACAATACACTCGGGTTAGCGCTCTCCAAAGGCGCGAAGTACTTCCTCGCCAGCACGTCGGAAGTATACGGTGATCCCGAGCAACACCCGCAGAAAGAATCGTACTGGGGCAATGTAAACCCGGTCGGACCGCGCGGTGTATATGATGAATCGAAACGATTCGCGGAAGCCATTACCATGGCCTATCACCACAAGCACAATCTCGATACGCGCATCATCAGAATCTTCAACTGCTACGGACCGCGCCTGCGAGCCAACGACGGTCGCGTCGTTTCCAACTTTATCGATCAAGCATTGCGAGGCAAACCACTCACCATATATGGTAGCGGCGAGCAAACGAGAAGCTTCCAATATGTCTCCGATCTCGTCGAAGGAATCGTGCGCCTCATGGGCGTGAAATTCCACGAGCCGGTTAATCTCGGCAATCCGCAGGAAAGAACGGTTTTAGAACTGGCTGAGTTGGTCAAAGAGTTGACTGGCTCCAAGAGCGAGATCGTTTTCAAACCTCTGCCGACCGACGATCCGAAACGCCGCCTTCCCGACATCACTAGAGCGAAGGACCTGCTCGATTGGACGCCGAAAGTCGAGATTAGAGACGGTCTCAAGCAAACGATCGCCTGGTACAAAGAGCAGCTCGCAGTCGCCAAATGAATTTAGTCATTTGAGATCGATTTCGAAATAATCGCCGGCCTTCATTTCGTTGATTTTTGAACTGATTGACTCCAAATGATGTTTCAATCTCGGCCAACTTGCAAACGGAAGCATAAGAATGGAGAGTTTCAGACCCTTCAAATTTTGTTCATGGCGAAGGTTCTTGTCAGTCTTGATCAAGAGATCGAATGCTTCCTCTGCATTCTTCAATAGGTCACCGTTTTTAAGTGTTGACCAGCCTTGTTCGTAGGCTGTGGAAACTGTATGCGACGTGAACGTTTTGCGCAATGGCGCTGGTACGCCTTGATCAAATAGGATTCTCAGGGTGCCCCCTACGCCGATGCAAGACTCTCTTCAGTAAACTCTAGAACAGAGATTACCTGTTCTCTTGCGACTCCCGGGAACCAGTCCAAAAACTCATCTATGGTCGCGCCTGACTCAAGGTTTTCGAAAAGTGTGCGGACCGGTACGCGGGTGCCGACAAACACCCAAGCTCCACTAACTTTGTCTTCGGAGCGCTCCACACCTGTGCATAGATTCCAATTCAGCATTTGGACGAAGCCCTGTTGCAGTTTTCGCACTTTCTAGCAAACATAATACCAGAAGCTGATCAGGGTATTCCCCAGGACTGTTTCAGGCCCTTTGGCAGAGGAATAGCGGCGCCTTTCACGTAATCTCAGAGTGGTCAGGCAACCACGGCATGAGGTGCGGTATATGCAAGTTTTGAAATCGGTGGCGGCGGCTTTGTTGCTTTCAGCAGGCATGCTCTTGCCCGGGATTACCAGTCAATCAGTATTAGCTGATGAAGCTTCCAAAGCAGGCGCGGAGCGTCCTGTTCTCGATCTTGCTTTCTGTATAGATACAACTGGCTCGATGGGCGGCGAAATCGAGATGGTGAAGAAGAAGACCAAAGATCTGGTAGCTAAACTTGCTTCTGGCAAACCTGCTCCAATCGTGCGTGTCGGTTTGGTCGCTTACAGAGATCGTGGTGATGACTATGTAACAAAAGTATTTCCATTCTCGGATGATATAGACAAAGTAGTGAAGGACATTACAGCATTGAACGCGGCTGGCGGCGGCGATACACCCGAGGCGGTCAATCAAGGGCTGCACAGTGCATTGAACGATCTCGAATGGACGAAGAACAAAAAAGCATCTAAGCTTTTGTTCTTAATCGGTGACGCCGGTCCCCATATCTATCCCGGCGACTTCACCTGGGAAAATGAGGCGAAAAACGCCATCTCGCGCGGTATTCAGATCAATACCATTGGCTGTGACGGGCTTGATTCTGCCGGCACAGGTGTATTCGAAAAGATCGCCAAACTGTCGGACGGTTCTTATGAGACGCTTGCGTATCGCCAGGAGATAGTGAACGCAGATGGTAAGAGAGAGACTCTGATCACATCAGCAGGTGCCACATATAAAGTCAGAGCTGGTGCTGAGGCCGCCTGGAAAGCGGGTGCCAAAGACCTCGCCGCGAAAGGGTTGGCCGTTGCGGCACCCGCTCCTGCCTCGCTGATGGCCGGCGGAGGAAGAGGCATATCTCGTGCCAGTTTCATGTCATCGCGAGCCATGATGCATATTGACTCCAGATCCGCAGACGCAGAGGGCGCACCGGGCGGATATGCTGCCAGCTATTCTGTAAATCGCGGTGACAGCAACCTGGATGACGTGATGCTCAATGCCGCGAAAAGCAAGCTCAAAAAAGACTCATCGATTATGTACGGGAAATAGAATCTCGAGCTGCGGCGCCAGGAGTTTGGTATATAAAATGCGCCGCAAGTAGACAAGACACAGGACAGGATAAGCATCCCCGGGCCGACGCCTGTCTTGAAAGAGGGAAGGGTTACCTTCCCTCTTTTTTATAGTTTCGCCCCAAAACTGCCGCATTGTCCGCAAAATCGAATTTCAAGATTTTTTGAAACTTGTCAGTGCATGCTCTGACCAGTCAACCCCCATAGCGGATACCCAAACGGACCTACCCCAAGGTTCTCACCTCGCGGCGATTTTTCGCGCAGATCCTAGTCGGAGAAAAACATGAGTAATCACAATGCCAAGGAAACAGTTGATCATGTAAGCAAATCACTTGACGGCGCCAAGTCGGAAAGCGATCAGATGAAGGCTCTGGAAAAACTTCAGGACGAGATCAGAGCAGACACGAAAGATATGAATCCTGCTGAGCAAAAAGCCTACATGAGTCAAGTTACTAAGGAACTTGAGCAAAGAAATCAACTTCCCATACTTGCCGTTGCATTTGCTGGTCAGCTTGGAGATATCAACAAGGCTGAGCTGAACGGCGAATTGCGCGCCGTAAATCGCGCCGAGCGTGGTGGAGACAATACAAAGCAACTCGAAAAGACAATGCTTCAGTACCTGACCAACAATTACGACACTGGAGCTAATTTAGTTGAAGCCAAGAATGAAGAATGGGGCACAGACTCCAAGATAAGCAAGGCTGACGTGAGCGCGAGGCTGAACCAGTTCAGAATGGACCGTGACGAGCAGCACCGCAAAGAAAACAATCAGGTAAACGCGGAGAAGACCGCCAAAGCTCTTCTTGATGGCGGCGACAAATCACTCTTCAACTTCATTGACAGAAATGGCAATGACGGACGTTTGACCAAGAAAGAACTACAGGATTACTTAAATGATGCAAGAGCCAGCGGCAGTGACAGTGGTCACTTCTCGAAAGCCAAACAGCAACTCGTAGAAAACATTCTCAAAGACTGGGATAACCGCGAGACAGGCAAGTGGATGAGAGGAGGCTTCAACGGGGACGGGCGTGAAGATTATGCTCTGACAAAACAGGGGCTGGTGAATGCCTCAGGAAAAAAGAACGAATCTGAACTAGTCTCGAAGACTGAGCCGCCTAAGCAAGGCGATCCGCCCATGCAAGGCGATCCGCCCAAGGTCGCAGAGATGGAAGTGAAACAGGGTGACAGCTACTGGGCGATTTCAGCTCGCATTCTCGGAAACAAAGCAACCAATGCCGAGATTCTCGCCAAGACAAATGAGCTGCGAGAGAAGAACCACGACGCAAAGCTCTATTACAATCCAAAACATCCCCAGATGATCAAAATCTAGAGCATAAGCATGTTAGCAACAAAAGGAGAGGAGGTTCGCCTCCTCTTTTTCTTTGTTGAGAGGAAAGGCTCTTGTATGCATTTAGACGTGCGCAACTGCCACGTTACTGCCATGACGGCCAGGCTAATCTGTTTTAGCCGGTATCCCGCCACCAGTCTCCCCGGCGCATCAGATTTTACGTTGGAGTTGAACTATGACTACAAACCGAGCAAATGAAACGGTAGAGCATGTCAGCAAAGCGCTCGACAGGGCTGCCAATGGTGGCGACCAGGTTAATGCTCTTGAAAGACTCCAGCAAGACATAAGAAAAGACATGCAAGGGATGACCCTGGGGCAAGTCAAAGAGTACATGCCGCAACTTACTAAAGAGCTTGAAGATAAAAACCAACTTCCTGTTCTTGCGCTTGCATTTGCCGAACAGCTCGGTGGAGACCTGAACGACGGCGACCTTCGAAGCGAAATGAGATCTGCCAATCGTGCAGTGAGAGATGGAGACAATACGAGAGAACTCGATAAAGTTCTGCTCAAGTATCTCTCTGATAACTATGACAAGGGCGCAGAACTGATCGAGGCAGACAATGACAAATGGTTCCGCGATGATTCAAACATCAGCAAAACTGATATTTCAACAAAGCTGGCTGAGTTTAGAAAAGAGCGCGACGATCAAAAACAAGTCAGGGCCAATCAGGAAACTGCTCGTAATGTCGGCGAAGAGCTGATGGCAGGCGACGACAAGTCGCTGTTCAATTTCATCGACCGTACTTATGGCGACGGCAGGTTGACCAAGTACGAACTGCAAAAATATGTTTCCGATGCGGAAAGCAGCGGCAGCACCAATGGTCAGTACGCACCGGAAAAGCAAGAGCTGGTGAAGAAAATTCTCGAAGACTGGGACGCTCCAGCAGGCAGGTGGATGCGTGGCGAATATGCTGATGACGGAATGGTGACCGGCTCCTTGACGAAACTCGGACTTGCCCATGCAGCAGGAGAGTCGTCTGAAGCGTTCTTGCTTGCGGCAAGAAAGGAGAGAGATGTAGAAGATGCTAAGCCTGTAAAGGCAACCGATTCAGACGGAAAACAAACTGATTCTCCGCGCGAAATTGCTGCTAGCAAGGAAGTCGAGAGCGATGATGATTCAGAGGGCGCGAGCGATTATCAACGCGAAGGCAATTCTGAAACTGAACGTGCGCCGGAAGAAACGTCTGTGCAGCAAGTCGCTTATGAAGTGCGCAAAGGCGACAGCTATTGGCGCATAGCCAGCGGTCTTCTCGGAGACGATGCATCGCCGCGAGAGATTCTCGAAAAGACCAAAGAGCTCCAGGAGCTTAACGGAAATCAGCCGCTGCTCTGGATGCCAGGTAATCCTCAGAAGATAAAGATTCCGCCAGTGAAATTGGAAACGAGCCGCGCCAATCCACAGCCACGTCCTGCTCCCGGTACGATGCTTGTCTAATTCTGAGACCAGAAAAACAGGTTAACGCGA
>JAYRNY010000984.1:0-2428 GCA_041911975.1 bacterium
ACATGCAAGAAGAATTGGGCACTTCCAAGCCGCCCAGGCGCATTGAGTGTTTTGACATATCTAAAATTCAAGGCACGGACAACGTCGCCAGTATGGTGGTATTCGAAGATGGGCAGCCAAAGAAGTCGGACTACAGGCGCTTCAAAATTCGCGCAGTAGAAGGTGTGGCAAACGATTTCGCCTCGATGAAAGAAGTAGTGGGCAGGAGGTACTCGCGCCTAAAGAACGATGAGAAACCCTTCCCGGACCTGATTATAATCGACGGTGGCAAGGGGCAGCTCAATGCGGCGGTGGAAGCCCTGGACGAGTTGAACATCAAAGACATCGATATCATTGGGCTTGCTAAGAAGCAGGAAGAAGTATATAAACCCGGCAATCCCAAGCCGCTGTTGATTTCCAGGCGCAGCGACGCGCTGCATGTTCTTCAACGAACCCGTGATGAAGCTCACAGGTTTGCCATTACCTTTCACCGCAAGCTCAGGGCGAAGCGCTCTCTCATGTCCGGGCTGGATCTTCTGCCAGGCGTCGGCGAAGCCAGAAGGAAGCTGCTCATACAACACCTGGGCACCTTCGAAAAGGTAAAGCAGGCAACGCTCGAGGAATTGAGTGCGGTGCCCGGATTGCCAAAGAATGTAGCTGCAGCTATATTTGCAGCCTTGTCAGCCGGCAAGGAAGATAAGAAAATCAGCAGCGGCGGCGCCCCATATGCGGACCAGGAAGATGAGACAATAGGCGATATCGAGGGCGCATCGGACGAAGAATCTGAAGAGGAGTCGGAAGACGACAATGAGATTTTGACCGAAGTTGACGGCTCAACTGAGGGCTATAATGACGATGAAACGACTTTGAAAGTCGCCGAGCCGGAAAAATAATCAAAATGAGTGAGTGCGAGTGAGATCGCCAGAGAGGTCTGAAATACAATGATTTCGTTTTTCATCAAGCGCAAAAAGCAGGTCATGGGTGTGATCATCGCAATCATGGTTTTCACATTCATCGCGTCGCTCGTGCCGCAAGTCATGTTCATGCTGAAGTAGCAGTTTTGTTTATGCCAATGATTCTCTTCCAATGATTCCGGAGATCCCGTGCTCCCTCTGATTACGACAAGATGTCGCCAATAGACGCAGCAGAGGAAAACGGCGGACAACCTGTCAGTGCCGGCCCTGGACTGCGCGGCTGGGCCGCTTTGCCGCTGGTTTCGCTAATATATTGTGCGGTTTTGGTCTATATCGTCTCTCCATTTCTCTTTCACAATCAGAGCCTCTTTGTAGCGGACGTCACCTACAATTTCGCGCCGGCCGGCCGCTACATCAACCAGGTTTTCACGGCTGCGCACGGTTTTACGCTTATGGAGCCTCTGTGGAATCCATATCTGTTGTGCGGCGCCCCGCAAGTTTCGGTGGCCTGGCCATTGGCCTACGTGCCTGGTTATGCCGCCTGCTTTCTCGATGGTGCCAGGGGACAAGCCTTTCTCATCTTCTTTCACCTTCTTGTAGCCGGTATCGGGGGCTATGTCTGGTTTGCCAGATATGACGAAAGGCAGGAGCAAAGCGGCAGTCATGTTGAAGCTCTGCTCGCCGCAATCACAAGCCCGGCGGCGCTCTTTGGCTTTATGTTCATGTTGTGCGGCTACATGCTCGGCTCCAGCATCAACCTGTCTTTGCTCTTTTCCGTATGCTGGACGCCATTTGCACTGGCGATAATCGACTGGATGGCGCGTGCCGCCAAAAGGAATTTCCCTGCGACGGGATTTTTGGCGCTGGTCCTTGCGCAGCAATTCGGTGCCGGTCGACCGGAGATGTTTCTTGGTGAGTGTGTTCTCTATGCCTGCTATGCGTTGCTGAAGATCGCGGAGTTGGCACCCGATCAAAGAGGTAGAAACGCCGCCGGGCGATTCATGCTGGAGCTTGTCGCTGCTCTGGCACTGGCTCTTGCGTACAATGCGGCGAATATTTTGCCGATGATTGAGGCCGTGAAAAGCTCCCCGCATTTGCCGAAATTTGATCCGTCAGATGCGTTGAACTGGAGCGCCGGCTGGTTCGAATTTCTCGAAATACTCTTCATGCAGCCGCTTGGGGAGCTGAATATGGCGCATTACTCGCTGTATCCTACTTATCCAAATTCGATGGCATACGTGACCAGTCTCTTCCTCGGCGCACCAGTGGTGGTGCTAGCTTTTATTGGAACCGGTGACACTTCATGGAAGCAAAGGGGCTTCTGGCTGTGGATGATCGCTCTTTTCACCATTGCTTCCTTGGGTGAGTTCGTCCCGATTTGGAAGCCAATCTTTGAAGCTATTCCATCCATCAATCTACTGCGCTTCCCGGTTAAGATGACCATCTTTATAGAACTTGCCATCATTGCTCTGGCTGCGCGCGGTTGGCATTCGGTGCTCAAAGGCACGGTTTCGCGCCATGATTTTACCGGCGCA
>JAYRNY010000985.1:0-2621 GCA_041911975.1 bacterium
CCGCAACCGGTACCATCATCGGCAAAACTTCGTACATGTCGATGGAGCAATTTCGAGGCAAGTCGAGCCCGCCCTGCGATATTTTTTCCTACGGCTGCACGTTGCAGTATCTACTGCTTGGCCTTGATCCGGAGCCGTTTTCTTGCTCTTCGACTGCAAAGGGGCGCAATGATTGGAAGACTTTGCAAGAGTTGATTCGAGAGTGTAAGCACGAGGATCCAAAGGCGCGTCCTACCGCAAGAATGATCGCAGATAGGTTGGGCGAACTCATTCAAGAACGAGACACGAGGGCTCCAGAGTCATGAGTTCTTCGAAGCCGGACAAGAAGAAAAGCACAGGACTGCGTTGTATCGTTGTCGAAACTGTAGACAATAAGCAACCCAGTAACTACAAAGGTGTTTACGTCAAACTGGCCGTTGGTTTTACCATCGCGTTTGCATTCATGTTTTATTCGCACCAGGCTGCATTGATTGGACTATGGAAAGTACTTGCAATGTATTTCGCTCATGATTGGTGGTTGCTCCTTGGTGCGGTATCGCTTTTCGGAATCGGCATTGTCGTGGACGAAAAAAACAGAAGCACCCGAGGTCTCTTGCGCATTACGAGAGTGGATACAAAAGGCATCGTCATGGGACGACCTGGGCAGAAAAAGACGGAAGCTACTTTTTTCATACCCTGGAATATGCTTACTTGCGTGGAGAGCGGAGTTGACGAGTCAGGGAAAGAACCGCAAGAATTTGTATTGCTGCGCATGGGCAATTATCTCGCATACAAATTGCGCCGGGATATCGGCTTCAATTGGGTCGATGAGCAGACGGTACTTACAAAAGCTCGCCAACACGCTCCCAATGCTAAGTATTTGATCGAACGAAGTGGTGCCGAAGTCAATCGGCGTGATTCGCGCTATACGAATATCTGGTTGCAGTATCTCGCGCCATCCGGAAAGAGAGAGCGAAAAGGGCATCTGCAGCCAGGCGATATCATCAATCGCGGCAGATTTGAAATACTGAAAATCCTGGGCGCCGGTGGACAGGGCACGGCATACCTGGCGAAAGTCCTGGATGGTCCCAGTGTAGATGTGCATGATGGGCTGGAAGAAGGAAAGGAAGTCGCGATCAAGGAATACATTTTGCCCGTTCACGCAAACGACGGTTTGTCCGTCAGACTCAAAGACTCGCTCGACAATGAAGCAAAAATCCTGTCGGCGATCAGCCATCCCAACATTGTCACTCTGTACGATTGTTTCGTCGAGGATCATCGCGGATACATGGTGCTCGAATACATCGATGGACCGTCACTGCGCGCGCATATCAAGGCGACCGGTCCGGCGAAGGAATTGCTCGTTGTCTGGTGGGCACTGGAGATATGTTCCATACTTAGCTATCTGCAGGCGCTAAATCCGCCCATTGTCCACCGCGATCTAACACCGGATAATCTGATCTGGAAAAGCGACCGCCACATCAAACTGTTTGATTTCACTGTTGCCCACCAGTTCGAGGCGACGCGCCTTGCCACGGTAGTCGGCAAACAATCGTACATGGCGCCCGAGCAAGTGAAGGGCTTTCCCTGCCCGCAGAGCGACATTTACTCCCTGGGCGCCACCATGTATTTTCTATTGACGGGTAAGGATCCTGAGCCTCTTTCAGTAGCAAGTCCTCGATCTGTTCAACCTGAGGTGAGTGAAGCTTTAGACAAGATAGTTCAACGCTGCATGGAGTTTGATCTGAAGAAGCGCTATGCGGATCCAAAAGACATAGAAAGGGAACTCTCACAACTGGGTTCTCCTTAATTTGCCCATGGCTTTCGGCTCTTTCGTAATTTCCCCACTTACAAGGGGCGGGCTGGTCGCTATTATGGTCATGCATCCCTTGCACCAATAGGTTTTAATCATGGGCAACGACGTTCCCCGCGAAATGGCTGCGCTCGCTCAGAATGAGGTCACCTTCGCTGTCTTACGTGACTCCGCAATCGACGGCATGCTTGCCAGCGGTAAAGAAGTGTCGTACAGGAGCACTGTCACGCATTCGGCAGACGGCAAGACCAGAGTGCGGACATCGGGTGAAATCGACCCCATGTTGAAGGATTTCAGCATCTCCGGCGATGTTACGAGTGAAAGCACAGTGCTCAACCCGATGGCGTCCGGTTTCCGCCTGCCTAATCCTGGTACACACGTGATTGGAAATTATACGGTCAAAGATGCGAAGGGTAAAGCTCTAGAGACCGACAAATTCGAGTTTTTCGGCTCCAACATCGACTACCGCTATTACCGCGGCGATCTGGCAACGGTTGCAGTAACACGCACGGACGCCGCTGGAAATATCATTCAGAAGCTCAATCCAGCTTTGTCTGAGGAAAAAATCGTTGATGGGCACTTTGTTAAAGACGCCAACGACCAGAATGTGCGTGTCGCTCGTTTGAGCGACGGTGCTCCCAATTGCGGGAAGGAAAACATCTATAACCCAGGCAATCATCGCACTGAGTGTAATTGGCTCGTCGATGATGCCTCACTGGGACGGACATATTCATATAACCAGACATTCGAAGGGCAGAGCCGCCGAAGCGTTGTGCGTGTCGGTGAAACACCGCGCGCGATTGTTTATCAAACTCCTGAGTTTGACACA
>JAYRNY010000986.1:0-4281 GCA_041911975.1 bacterium
AAATTGACCCAGCGATTGTCGAGCTGGGCAAGAAACTGCACCCGGAAAAACCATACGACAACCCGGCAGTGCATGTTCATGTCGACGACGCGCGCGCATTTCTTTCGCGCTGCAAGAAGCAATATGACCTGGTCGACTTTGCGTATCTCGACAGCCACAGCGCCTTTTCTTCAATGTCTTCGATCCGCCTGGATAACTATATCTATACGGTTGAAAGCTTCCGAAGCGCCGCCAAGCTCATGAAGCCGGACGGCATCATGGCGGTCACCTTCTACCCGACCACGTCCTGGCAAATGACCCGGATCTTCAAAACAATCACCGAGGCGATGGGTGAGGAGCCCATAGGAATACATTCGGAACACGCTTTGACATTCCTCGTCGGACCCGGCGTGGACCGCAAAGCAATCGCCGCCAAAGGCTTCAAACTCTTTGACAAGGAAGAGCAGAAAAAACTGAACGCAGTCGAGCTTGCCAGCTGGGATCGCATCAATCCAACTACTGACGACTGGCCGTTTCTCTTCCTGCGCCAGCGCGAGATGACTTTCACCTACGCAGCCGGACTGATTTTCACGATTTGCATTGGCTGGCGATTGGTGCGCCGCTGCTTCGGCTCTTATTTCGTCAATCCGACCGGCAAGACAATGCTATTCCTGGGCGCCGCATTCATGCTCATGGAAGTTAAAAGCGTCTCGCAAATGGGCTTGCTGGCAGGGACGACATGGATCGTCAATTCGATTGTGATTGCCGCTATCCTGCTCATGATTCTGGCTGCCAACCTTATTCAAATGAAGTTGCAACTGAAAAATGTCAACGTGCTCTACGGGCTGCTTTTCGCATCGCTTCTCGCCAGTTACCTGACGCCGCTGTCCGCTCTCAACGCCCTGCCTCTGACTGAAAGGCTGACTCTCGGAGCCTTCGTGCTTTCCCTGCCCTTCGTTTTTGCCTCGATGATTTTCGCCATCTCATTTTCCAGAGTTAAAGACGGTCACAGCGCTCTGGGTATGAATCTCCTGGGTACACTGATCGGAGGGGCGCTGGAGTACTCTTCGATGATCCTGGGAATCAAGGCACTCAATTTGGTGGCAATCGTCTTGTATGCATTTGCCTTGATGTACTGGCGCAAAGCGGAAAAGACCTCTCTCGAATCAGATTCACCGATTGCACCTGAGGCACCGCCAGAGCCGCCCTCCGCGCCGCAATCATCGGAAAGCTGATTTCTACAAGATCTGTCCTCATATGCCTTTCATCAAACCGACCTACAACATCGACGGAGATGTCACGGACATCGTCATTGAGACGCTGGTGGCGGACGGCGTGAAAGGATTGATTTTCGACCTCGACAGCACCCTTATCGAGTCGAAGACAGCACGCTTGACGGACGAAGTGAACGCCTGGCTCGTCAAAGCCAGACCGCATTTCAAAATGGTCATTCTGAGTAACAACAAGAATCCGGTTTATCTGGAAAGGGTGAAAACAGTTCTCGAAATGCCCGTGATTGGATATGCAAAAAAACCAAGCCGGCGCGGTTTTAGGCAGGCAATGGAGATGCTGGAACTCACACCATCCGAGGTGGCTGTAATCGGGGACCGCCCGCTCACCGACATTCTGGGAGGCAAGAGAAGCGGGGCAAAAACAGTGCTCGTGAAAATCCTGCGCACAATAAGAGAACCGGGCTGGAAAACCGGCATCCGAAACCTAGAAAGACGCCTGATCTCTAAGTAATCGGGCAAGTGATAAAACACCCACACAGCTTGCAAAATTGATCCGATTGGGTTAGCTTGAAGCAAGTCGTGGTGAGGGTTTCAGGTGTTTATGCAACAGATATACAAGAGTCGTATGCCTCTTGTTTCTCTCACCGTTATTTCCCTTTCATTTTCCGTCTCTCTTGCACCTTGCGCACTGGCAAAACAGGTAGCCGGACCTGTCGAGCAAGTCCAGCCGATCGTGACCCTCTCACAACTGCAGCCGATCCACCCGCCTGTGATTGCACCGGCACCGCTGGCAGTTTCAAAAACAAACCTGGCTGCGCAAAAGAAACGTCCGGCGGCCCAAGCAAAACTGCAAAGAAAAGCAGCGCCAGCCGACCACTATCGCCAGGCAATGGCATTCAAGGCAAAAGGCAACACCAACCGAGCCCTCGTCGAGTTTCTCAAAACCACGCAAAAAAACCCGCGCCAGATCAATGCCTTTTATGAGCAGGCACTGATCTTCAGACAGCAGGGATATTTGAAGCTTGCCGACTCCGCTCTCGAGCAGGCACTTCGCATTGCCAAATCGGTTTCTAAAAATCCCAAGATAAAACCCCTCAACGAAAACGATCTGACTCGCATCCGCTTATTTTTGGCTACAATTCGCCTGGAGCAAGGCAATGTAGGCAGCGCCGCCGAAGAGCTTTCCCGCTCGCTTGGTATTACGCTTTCAGTAAAGCAGCCGGCCGCAGAGCCGACAAACGAGCCGCAGGAAGAAGCCGTTGCACCAACGACTATTCTGCAATCACTTCACCCGGTCGTCGAAGAGTCGAAGGAAAAATCTAGAGCAAGAACCCAGCCCTTGACAGAAAAGCAAACCGCAGCACCGGCGGCCGAAATGGCTTCAGCAGCACAGGGTGAAACGCAATCGACTGAGGCATCTGCAACCTCTGCCACGTCGCAAAAAGAAACGGCTGCTGATACCACCGTAGCCGAACTGATTAAGGAAGGCCTGGCAGGGCTGAAAGAGCACATCTTCAATCCACTCTCGATTCTTGGTGTTCCCCGAATCTCGATGGAACCGGAAAATTCAACCGCACCCAAGAAGAAAGAGAAGAAGACCCGACGCAGTTTCTGGCGGGAGCCTAAGCGCAAAACACGACAGGCTGATTCGACTAAGGTCGAAATTGCTAAAGTCGATGAATCCAGCGCAGGCGAAAAGTCAGAAGCTAAGCCTGACACGAAGAAGGAACAAAAGAACTCCAAAAAGAAACGCCCCCGCTGGTGGGAAAGGCGCCTAGCCCTCTCTCCGTCGGACGAAGTTAAAGCTGAAGATACAAGCGTTTCAGAACAAGAGACGGAGAGTAAAAAACCGGTCACGGTCGCCATTGCAATTCCGGAAACCAAAAAGCACGACGAATAGAAAGAAGAACTCAAGAAAGAGGATAACAAGAAAGATTAATCCGATATGGTCTTCTCGTAAAAGAAATAAGCTCTCACATTTAAGGAAACTTCGGACCGCAAGAATAATGATGAAGCGGCAGGTCCGGCGGAAGCCGGCACCTTCAGTTTGACCATCCCCCCGGCACTGACAAAGCGCATCTCGCTGGTCGCCTCCTTGCTCTCAGCCTTCAACCATGAAGATCAGTCAAAGAACAAAGAGCCGGAAAAACAGGTCGATCCGATTGAGGAGCGCCTCAAGTACCTCGCAGAGCATGGCACCTCGTCGCTGAAAGAAGGAGAAGCTTTTATGTTCTCCGAAGAGAGCGGAGAAGCAACGCTCTTCATGGGCAATGGCGAGGTCATTCGCAGGACAATCGCCAAAGCGCGCGGGCATGAGGAAGTCGCTCAACTTCGTCGTCCGGACATACTTATTCCGGAAGAACTAATCTACAATCTAGCTTTGATGGCAAAGATTTTGCCGAAAGAAGAACAAGAAAAGCCGAAAGAAACGGTTGGCGAGCAACAGGAGAGCGCTCCCACACTGAAAATGCCGGCGATTATCGAAAAGCCGCATTCATTTTCTGATTGGCTCAAGGGCGTTCTCAATCTATAAAGCACGCTTGTAATAGGCTTGAAAGCGGGATCTAGATTTGGAAAGCGAAGTCCAAAAACAAGAGTCGAAGCCCGGCTACATGACACCAGCAACAGGTGCCATTGTTGCTATCAATATAGTCGTGTTTGCTGCCATGGCGGTCTATACCGGTCCACAGGCAATTACCGAGCCGAGCCATGAAACTTTAATGCTATTCGGGGCAGATCTCGGCACGCAGGCAATGAAGGGAGAATATTGGCGCATTATCACCAATATTTTTGTTCACCTCGGATTGCTGCATTGCTTCATGAACATGTGGATCTTCGCTGTTATGGGTCCTAATGTCGAGAGAATTTACGGCAGCGCGAAATTTACCATCGCCTATTTCTTTGCCGGCATTATCGCTTCATTGACGAGCATTTACGTGCATCCGGGAAACACGTCGGCAGGCGCATCCGGAGCGGTTTTCGGCATATTCGGATTGTGGTTCGGTTTTCTGCTGGCCAATAAAAGCATTCTCAAAGAGAATTTCGTAAAGGACAATATGAAGAGCGCCGT
>JAYRNY010000987.1:0-3486 GCA_041911975.1 bacterium
CACCCAGCTGTCATAAGCCTCACAGGAGCTGAAGCGACTTTTTTCGTTTAATGTATTAAATCCTCGCGAGGTTTACGCGAGGTCATAGAAAACTAGAGGACTGTACTAATTTGGCCAGCTGGATACATCAGTTCACATAGAAATTCATATCTCAGTAAAGCCACTCGTTCTCTCGCTCTTGCTCATCTCTCCACCCCTTCGCAATCAGCAACAAACTGTGACAGAAACCGGTATATCACTTTGCTCTCGAAAGAAAGAGGGCCAGTTGCCGCAAGAAAGTTGCCTGCTTTCTTGAGTGTGAATTCACCCTTGAAGATGGGGGCTTAAGGGCGTTTTAGAACGCTTACTCGGCGAAGTAATACAATGCGGCCGATTCGAAAAACGAATCAGGAGACTTTTGGTATCCCCAGGTATCACCAGGAATCACTAGACGCTTTTGGAAACCCTTCGGGAATTTTTGAAGGAAACCACCAGGCAATCCTACGGAAACCCACAGGAAACCCTTAGAGCTCGCTCTGGAAACCCGGTAGCTTCCCTTTCAAATTTTGACCTGCTACCCTGCCGGCTTGCTCCGGCAGGGTGCATGGCAATAAAAGCAAAAAGATAAAAATGAGCGACCCAAAACCGACAACATTTCTGCCTGGCAAGCCCAACAAAACAGAACGGCGCAGCTTTGCAAATCCCAAGAGTTTTGCCGATCTGCAATCGCTCGTGCAGATATTGGACGATCCGCGCACCAGGGCTCCGATCGCACACGCGCAGAGCCGCCAGTATCTGGTCAGCGTGCTGGACCGTCAGTACGAAATCTCGCTCGAACGCGGTTATCCGATTTGCCTGGCGCTGACCACTCTGGATACGAGCGCCTGCCAGATTCCCACATTGTCACCGGTGGCAATACTGAATACGGTGGCAAAGATTTGTCGTGCCAATTTGCGCCCAACTGACTTGCTGTTTCGCTATGCCGATGGGCTTCTGGCCATGGTCCTGCTGGAAAGTGACGAAGATGGCGGCGCTAGCGTAGCCTCGAGACTGAAGCGTTCTCTCGATCGCCGGCTCTATTTCGGCAAGACCGCCCTCAGCGTGCGCCCTGTTTTTGCTGTATCGGACTCAACAATCGGCTTCGGCTCTGCGGGAAGAAGTCTTTTGACTTCGGCTGAGCTGGTGCTCAACAGGGCGGCCTGCAACAATTCCGATGTCGCCGTCGCCAGCCGTGCACTGCCGCAGCAGACCGGTGGTGTCTCCGTCAGAGCGCAAGACATCGCTAATGCCATCACGAGTATGTATCAGCCGTAAGCGCATTTTTTTATAAGCGCTCCGGTTTCGGCTTTGCCTCGACCTCCGCGCGCTGCCCACACTCGCTCCGGACGCCTCCTCGGCGTCCTTCGCTCGTCCGTAGGGATGGGAGGCCTTAGAGCGGCAAGTTCTTGCCGGCCAGTGCGTTTTCCTCAGACATCTTGCCGACCTTTTCGGCGACGATGCGGAGGAATTTTTGGGCTCCCAGTCCATGCAAGTGGACCGGGTCGCAGAAATCCTCTCGAGAGAAGATGCCTGGCGCGTTGCAGTCTATGAAGGCGGCATTGTTTTTGGCGGCCAGCGCGGTGACTTGCTGGAGATATTTGTCGTAAATTCCTGGCGGCAACAAATCGGTGTTTTGCTTCAACAGCGGCATATTGACGAGCAAAACACTGAAGCCCATTTGCTGTGCTTGCTGCAAAAGTTTGTCCATGTACTGAGACTGGCTGTTGAACACTTTGGGACGAAACGGCTGGTAGCGCATGGAATATTCTTTACTGTTGTCGTTCCAGAGACTATGGCTGGCGGCCTTTTGATGATACGGCGCCACCATCCACTGTCCGGGCGAATTTTCCTCGGGCTGCTCGGCCATGGCCAGTTTCAAAAGGGGCTGTGGCGTGTGGATGGTATCGAATTTAGTACCAGTTACGCGCCCGATTATCGATTCGGCCAGTGCTCTTTCTATGCACTGGAAATCCGCTCTCATTCCGTAAAGAGTAAAGCCTCGCTC
Source organism: bacterium (assembly GCA_041911975.1). GTDB lineage: Bacteria > Cyanobacteriota > Vampirovibrionia > Obscuribacterales > Obscuribacteraceae > QKMZ01. The sequence continues at coordinate 2,024 of JAYRNY010000987.1, forward strand.
GATCTGCCGTTCGACTTGCTTCCAGACGCGCCTGCTTTCGGGAAGAACATCTTGCGGGTAGGAAACCTTGTCCAGATAGCGCACTGTTTCTGTCGTTGCCGGATCGCTAAAACTGCTGTCCACAAGGTCTCGCGGTGCCACACCCCAAATGAGTAGCGGCCTTTCGGCGGACTTGGCCGGCATAGCGCGAAAGAGGGCGCAGGCATCTGATGCCATTTGCCCGCCAATAGCAAACGAGTGAGTGGTAACCGGCTTTCCGAGAAGCTTTCCGGCATATGATTCGAAGTAGGTAGAGCGGTGGTTTCTAACAGCGTCAAGGGGCTTTTGCAGGAATGAGGAATCGCCGTCATTGACCACGGCAACCATAAGAGAGGAGCCGAAAAAAACGGCATTAGGTTTTCTTTGTGCTGTCTGTGCATTTCGCCAGTCCTTGGCAGACCAGTAAGCCCAGCAATGGTTGGGCGACTCAAAAGCGTCGAATGTGCGAGCTTTGAGCGCGACAAAAGCCGCCGCATTGACCACGGCCACTGCACATCCGGCCAGCAAAACATAGCTTGAGAGCCAGTTCAGCCTCCCCTGCTTCAACGGTGGATCTTGATGTGTGCTGTTTGCAGACGGCAATTTCAAGGTTTCCAATAGCGGCAATATGATAGCGCGGGCGAGCAGCCCTTTCCTGTCCTTTTACTCATGGAATCCTTCGTCCTCTCAAACGTGAGAGAGTGTTAAGGACTACGACCCAGACAGGGTGAGGGAAGCGGGCGAAAAGCTTTGTCAAGTGTCCAAAATATAGCTTTTCAGGCTTTTGATTCACTATTAAAAAGGGAACAATGACGGGGGAGGTCTGGGTCTCCTAACTTACTAATGGGTGAAAGATGAGCCAGCAGCAGCAGCAACAGGAACATCGCTTAGGCGAGTTGCTTATCGACATGGGATTCCTTCAGCCGAAGGAACTTGAGGACGCCGTGGCAATGGCAAATCAAACGCGCCTGCCGCTGGGCAGCGTGCTGGTAATGTCCGGTCACCTTTCGGACAAAGAACTGAGGGCGGTTGTCCTGGGACAGTCCTTGTTGAAGGACAACGTAATCGTCAAGGATGACATGTTCCAGGTCATGCGCATTGTCCGTGAGCGCGGCGTGTCCTTCGAAGAAGGCATGCAGACGCTGGAGGGCAAAGTCGAGAAGATCGACAAGGAGACTAATAAACTTGGTGAATTGCTGCTTGCCTCCGAGCGCATTACAGCGGAACAATTGCAGACTGCCCTCGACACAGTCGAGTCGAGTGGATTGCCGCTGGGGCGCGTTCTTGTCTTGACAGGCGCAGTTACGGAGCCTGTGCTCAAAGTCGGTTTGGAAGTTCAGGTGGGTGTCCGCGACGGAAGTATTACCAGGGAAGAAGCCATTCACAAGCTTCGCACTGTGTCTTCAGTCTCGTCTATCACACGTCAAAGCATGGAGATGACTGCC
>JAYRNY010000988.1:0-7709 GCA_041911975.1 bacterium
ATACGTTCTGTCTGCGGGCGGCTGGGCACTTTCTTACTTCACGGCATACGCGGCATACCATCTCGAATCAGTAAGAGTAATTGGAAATCCAGTCATTGCACTTCTGCTTATGATGGGCATTTCGTGCGGTGCAGTCTTGCACTTTCTCAGGTTACGCTCTGAGCTCATAACAGCAATCAGCCTGTCTCTTGCTTTTATGACGATGTGCTTCACCAGCGTTTCCCTGTTCACACTGATTTCCTGCGCAATGCTGGTAGTCAGCCTGGTCTTCATTGTTTCCAAAATGCGCTGGTACTGGCTCTATCTGGCCGGCGCGCTGGCATCCTACAGCATCTATCTGCTCCTCCTTCTTCCTCATGTCACGGCTGATCCCTGGATTCAATCTCTGGGTTTTTCTTCCGCACAATCAACATTCTGGCTGACCATCAGCTTTTCCAGCTTGTTCTGGGGCGCCTTTGCGTATGCACAGATGACACTCGATGAATCATCTCCGCAGAAGAAAACGATCTTGATCACGGCCAGCCTGGTCAACTTTTTGACCTATACCTTCGCAGTACTCACTGCTATGGATCCAGTCTATCCGGAAAAGCGATTTGCATTTGTCCTTTCACTGGGAGTTGCATACCTTTTGTCGGCTTCCCGCGGAATGAAATCGGTATTGCCGAGCATTTCTACTCTGAACACTGTTTTCGCCCTTTTCCTCTTCTCTCTTGCAGTGCCGCTGCATTTTACCGACCACTGGACGTCCACAATTTGGACTCTGGAGATACCGCTTCTAGCCTGGATTGGTGTGAAGAATCGCCTGCCTGTATACTCGCGATTTGCATCTGCACTTGCTCTTTTCTCCTTTTTCCCCCTCATTGGGCAGGAAATATGGCAAACATTTCCTGTGTATTCTCCTTTCCAGATAGAACACGGAAAATTCATGGGTGTGATTGGAACGATTGCATATCTGTCAGCTTTCGCCTGCCACCGCCGGTTGCAGCGAGCAAACAGCAAATCTTCGCGTGCTTATTTCCTTATGGCAGCATGCATTGCTACCTGCACCACGCTGTACTTTGGCAGCGGTCAATCCTCGCAATGGATTCCGCTCATGTTCGTCGCAGGTGGTGGACTGGTTGCTTATTTAGGCTTCAACATACGCGATTTGTTCACACGCAGACTGGGTGAGATCGGCATGTTCTTCGGCTCACTGCCACTCATCTTCGATCATGTGAATCTGCTTCCTGCGCTCGTCACCATTTGCTCCTTGATACTGGCTGACAGGGCGTACAAACCGTACGAGACGTCCAAAGTATCGACAGTGCGTGTGGCAATCAACTTTGGCAGTCTGTTTTACCTGGGCATCTTGTCCGAAAAGCTCATCGGCAATAATGGAGTAGTGGCGGCCTGGACGGTTCTTGCGGCAGCTCTTCTCTGTTGCGGATTTTCTCTGAAGGACGCTGCAATGAGAAGAGCAAGCATCATCTTGGCCGTCTTCTCAGGAGCAATTTTCAATGCGGCCGCGCAGTATAATCCGGGCATGACATTAATTGGTCTGTCCTGGAGAGACCTGACTGCTGCTCTTCTGTGCGGCGCTTCTGCTCTCAGCGCGTGCCTCTACTATCAACAGGAAAACCGCGCGCTTGTCGGAAAGAACTGGAATTCAGCGTTTATCTTGAGCGTGACATTCGGCTATGCCATCTTGCTCAGACTGTTCTCAGTGCTTTTCGCTCATCAGTATTTGCCTCTGGCCTATGTCGGTGCCGCCGCAATTCCCTTGGCAGTCGGAATCCTGACCGCTCAGAAGGCTCTGCGCATAATCGCCTGGACAACAGGCTTGGCGCTACCTCTTCTGGCTCTCGGACTGAATGTTTCTCAATGGCATACGAAAGCCACGCTTCTGCTGTCACTCACTTTGTACGGATACGGATTTGTCTTCAAACAAATGCGAGTCGCCGGAGCAAAAACTGAGAAATCCGAATCTCAGCTGCCTGCAACATCCAGCTTCCTGCTGAGACAACTGAGCCAGGAAATGAGTCCTGTCGAGCGTGATCTGGAGCATGTGTTCTCGTTCATTGCCACTGCCATTATGACTCTCATTATCGGTCAACACGGCCGTGACTTCCTGTCCCTCTTGTGGGCACTGCAGGGTCTCACTTTGCTGGCAGTCGGATTTACAATCAGGGACAAATTCTTCAGAGTATACGGCTTGGCGCTCCTGTCGCTGGTCTCTGCGAAGCTGGTGTTCGTCGACACCGCAACACTGGAAATCACCTATCGCATAATGTCTTTCATCGCTGTAGGTCTGGTTTTGCTGGTGACGTCGTTCTTCTATCTTCGCTTCTCGGCACGAACCAAAGATGCCGATGCTGAATCCAAACTCAATTCGCAAGCAATTGCGCAGTGCGATGCCGAGTCCACTACCGTAGAGGCGGCATAAATGACAGTAAACAGCCGGCGCTGCTGGATATGAGTTTCAAGGTGACCGCAATGAGAAGCCGCTATTGCCGAGCCAGCCAATTCCAGGGTAATAACCTCCGTGGACTATAATGGCAATTCATACAAAGGTGCAGGTTCTTTGTCGCGGAGAAATGATTACAGTCGAATGCGGAAAACTTTCAGGCTTGCCGCCGGACTGGCGCTTGCGCTGGCAACTTTCTGCCTTCAGTGCACCGGTGCGGAGGATGCCTGGATTACTTTGAAGCGACAGGCAGATGTTTTATCGACACAGAGAAATTTCGGCAGCGCGGCTGCATACTATGAAAAAGCTCTGCAGGCGCTCCCGCCCGATCATGAGAATGACCGCGCCGATATGCAATTATCGCTGGCAACTGCCTATAACGGAACATTGGAAATCGACAGAGCAGTAGCGCTTCTCAAATCGACACATCAAATAATCAGACAACTTAAGGCGGAAAGAACGCTGGATCCTCAAGTGCTTGTCTCTCTCAGGACCCTGATTGACGAAACTGATAGAGGCTACAGAAAATCATATACATATGCACAGCGAACCACAGCCAAAATGCGCATGACAGAATGTATCAACGCAATTTGTACCGACGTTTATCCACAAGGAAACACGGCTCAACGAAAGCTCGACTACGCGCGATCATTCATTGCCAACGAAGACCTGCCTGGGGCGGAAAAACAGTTGCAATCACTTCTTAAGAACCCACCGACTGGTGACACAAACCATTCTCTGTATGAATGGTGTCTTGCAGCTGTGCAGCTCAGAATGTCGAAACCGCAGTTGATAGAAGACCTGGTAAAGAAGGATCGCAAAACTCAAAGGGAGCCGGCGATCTTAGGTAGAATTGCCAATGCGCAAGTGTGGGCGGGTGACTATGAGACGGCCAGAAAAAACTTGAACAAGGCTTTGGAGCTGTTGAAACATAAGCCGAATCGAGATGACAGCGAATTGATTTTGTCTGTGCAAATTGATGCATGCTTGCAAACCCTGGATGAGAAAGGCGCGGAATACTGGATGCGCAAGCGCCTGGCGCTCTTCTGCGAAAAGGACGTCGAGAAATACCTGCGATACAAGAATTCACTGGCCCACTGTTTGCGGCGGCAGAAGCGCTTCGAGGAAGCCGATGCTGTATTGCCCAAAAGAAAGAAAAAAGGCAGGTCGGGCGCGCTCACGGAATGGGAATGGTTTTTGACCGACAAAGAAAAGGCAGACGTAGAAAAAGCGGACGCGAAAGAATTGAAAAGAAACCTTTCCCAAAACGAAAAGCGAAGAGCAGAGGCAAGCGAGGTGAAAAAGCCGTGATCTGTCTCATTCGGCATCCGATGTTTTTCCGCGCAATCGCTGTCGCACTTCTTTCCATGGGTGGAGAGCAATTGTGCATCTTGCCATCTCACGCTTTTAACTCAAGCGTGATTGAAAAACTGAGAGATACAGGTCAATTCAGCAGCATGCTCAGCGCAGTCGATTATGCGCTCGGCAAAGAAACGCCCAATACGCTGCTGATCAATTACCGAGTACAAGCATTGGTGGGGCTGAAACGCTGGCAATGTATTCTAGATACTCTGAGCAAATACAGTTATCTCTGCCAAACCAATGCGGACAAAGCGCACTTCGCCTACATGACAGCAGGCGCTTACAGAGAGATGCTTAAATATGCCGAGACGGAACGAGAAGTCTTGAAGAGCTTGAAGCTTTACGCAGGAGACCGGCAAGAAAAGCTGCTTCGCCTTGGAGAGGCGCAGCTACGGCAGTTGAAAAAGAAAGAAGCGATGGCTTCTTTTCTTTCAACCGATAACAAAGCAATGAACCCCGGGCAATTGAACATAAAGGCTTTGTTTTTATCAATACTTGGCAATAACGACCAGGCCCTGGCGACCATCGATGCTTGCCTGGCGCGAGCAACAAAAAAACCATGGCCATTCAAAGATACAAAAACAAGCATACTGATTCGTATGAACGATAAGGCTCATGCATGCACATTACTGCTGGATTCGATACACCATTCTCCAAACGCGAATGAACGAAAGTTCTCCAGCCAGCGGCTCAATATCTTGAATGATGTAGCTGGGAATACGATTCGCTTTTGCGCGAGACTAGATACGATGGATCCTCTATTTTCCGAAGTTCTGGAGCTTGTCAAAAAAGCGGAATACGCGCAACTCGACGATAAAAGCGAAAAGGCCCTTGCCTATTACACTCAAATCATTAGCATGCAGCCCTACAGCGCCAATGCTATCTGCAAACGCGCCAAAGCGTACATCGAAGAAGGCAGAATGAAAGAGGCGCGCGCTGATGCGGAGCTTGCGGCTCAGCGAGAGCCGGACGCCCCCGTTTCTTACGAGGTCATGGGCAGACTCGATTTGGACGTGAAAAAAGTGGACGAAGGCATAAAAAACTGGCGCACGGTTCTTCGCCTGGCACCCTCGTCCGACAATTTTCAGGAGATGGCCAGAATATGCGAGCAATTCAAGCGGTACGACGAGGCACTGAAGCTTGCAAACCAAGGTCTGGCACTCTCGCCAAACAAATTGAAACTGCATTTGATCAAGGGACAGTCTCTGCTACAGAAGGGAAAAGCAGCTGAAGCAATTGCGGAATTCAATGCAGTGGAAGCTTCACATGACATTTCCAAAGAACCACTTTCACTGCACCAGGCCTGGTCGGGGCGGGCGGCTGCTTGCCGATTGCTGGGCAGAACAGCTATGGCAGACGCTGATGAAAAAAGACTGAAGGGCGACCAGCGAGAGCTCTACGAAAATACTCCTTTCTTTCAGAGAGCTGATACTGCTGGCGGTATCAGCGGCAAACAGACAGTCGGAAGGAAGAAGTAGAAAGTACAACACTGCGGGTCAGGCGTCACTTCCGGCTGAGCCACCCGGCGCTCTTCTATTCTTAACACAGCCCCAAACCGGGCTTCAGGCAAGCGCTTGTGGAGCTTTGACTGCATCACCCCATAAGTGGGCATAATGAGAATGACTTTCTGCATGTACCTGACTATCTCTGCATCAATTCCTTGGCTTCGCATGGAGTTCCTCAGTTAGGATGAAAGAGACAAGACGCACAAAAGACTGGATTACTCCCGAGATTCTCGAGAAATCGCATCAACAGCATCAGATGATGGCGCGCGAAGCGATGGAGACGAGTGATAATATCGGCGCGCCTATTGCCGAGGCGCAAAGCGTGTTGAACGCATTCGTGCCGGACGCAAAAGACATTGCTTCACTGGCAAGCCTGTTCGACAAAAGATTCTTCAAGTTGTTCTTCATCGGGGTCGGACTGAGCGGATTGCTGATGTTGTGCGCCATGGGCGCGCAAAGATTCCAGACTGCAGACAAAACCGACTGGGCGTCGCTTTACAGCTACGGGCGAACTATGGTCAGTATGAGAAGATACGACGATGCGCAAAAATACTTTGAGGCCGGTCTCCAGCTCAGCTACATAGACAGTGCAGAAAAGTCATGCCTGTATGGAGAGTTGGCAAAACTTGCCGACAGACGCGGCGATGAGCAATCGGAAAGAGAATACAGGCTCAAAGAACAAGAATTCAGCCAGCTCGGTGCAGGGCTGGTAACCATATTGATCGCCGCGATAATTCTCTTCAGTGTCACCCTGACCACCGCCCTGGTGTTCAAGAGAGGCAACGAAAACGCAGCTATCGGATGGCATCAGCCGCTTGTTGTCGGCATGGCGGCCTTTTCCATTTCGCTAGGTATTCACATGTGCGCACCTTTCGCAAACTGGGTCGTCATGACCATAATCGCCGGCGGAATTACCTTTGTAGTTTTGGCACTTTCAGCTGCGCTTGACGGGTCCGCGCACCCGCATTTCGTAGTGGCGAGCCGGAAATAGTTTCCTTAAGTGCTCTATAATTCATCATCGCGATGCTTTCTCACCGAAGAGATAATTTCTCAGTTCGACAGCGTCTGGTTTGGTAAGGCGATCCAGCCATTGCTTTACTTCAGGAATGACTGTATGGTCGACAAACTTGATGCGCTCAGCCAGCTCGGGTTGAATACTCGAGCGCTGTCCCTCTGGGACCTGAGAGAGTATTTCATTGAGCGAACGGGACAAAACCGCCGTCCGCATTGGCGCATTGCGCGCCATTCGCTCAAACTGAGCCTTGCTTCCACCCAGAAATACTTCTCCGTAATGAACCGCCCAGTTCTCAGAGCTATTCACATCGGCATAATCGCGGAACATATAGGCATCATCTTCATATTTGCCTTCCATCTTCGCGGCTATATCGAATGCCGAGCGCGTGGCGGGGTTGAACTTTTCTGCTATGTGTGTCCATTCGTGTTGCAAGTAAAGCTCTGCATTGCGCCCAGTTTTCGTGCCGAACAGCGACATATTGCCGTCCTTGTATAGCTCGCCTTCGACGTTCTCCGACTTCTTGTATTTTTCTCTGTGCCACTGCTCATAAGGACTCTTGCTCTCCAGGCGAATGTCCTTGAAAAAGCGCCGGTCGGGGGCTTTATCCATCGCCGCTACGACTTCTTCTGGAAGAGCGTTCATTCGGTATGGATCAAAGTCTAGTTTCAAGCGAGCATTAAGCACGCCGAATTTTTTGCCTATGCCGCCTACCTCTCCCAAATTCTGCGCTGCCGCGTCACGAAGAAAGCGAATACGATCTAGACGGGCGGCAAAAGTCTCGGGAACGACAAGCCTTCCGTCATGCTCGGTCACTTTATAGATGCGAGACGGTGTGGACAATCGCTCGATGCCGCGCGCCTGGAAGTCCTCCATGCTGGTGAAATTGCGCGCATTTTTGACCGGAGTCTCAATCATGTAATCGGACTTCTCCGACTCGACGAGCCGTTGACGATACGGTTTTGTAGCCTCGTGATATGAAAGTTCGGGCGCCCGTGTCAGTGCCGCCCGTATCCCTCCAGGCCCGGCTGCTACACCGTCCACGAGCCCGTGTGCAAACCCCGACTTCAGTATCTTGCCCAAGTCGAGACTCTCACCGGCATCTTTCTGCCTCATTATTTCCTGATAGGTTCCTGAACTGAGACCAAAAGCCGAGCCGGTCAGCATTGTGCCGGCCAAGCGACTATTGCGCAGGTTAGCCAAGCCAGCACCGTCCATGCCTTTGAGCAAGAGGTGCGACGTGCCAAAAACGGCAATATCACCAGCGGCAGCCCTGAAATTCACGCTCTGGGTGAAGGTTTTCTTGAGCCCGAACATGGCATCATAATCGCCGGTCTGGCTGTTTAAGAAGGTCTCACGGGAAAGACCATTTTCAATCAGTCTGGAC
>JAYRNY010000989.1:0-3449 GCA_041911975.1 bacterium
AACTTTCCGCCGCTCATGATGAAGGCGCGAGTGCCCATGGATACGGCTTCTTCAATATCATGCGTGACGAGAATCGCAGCTTTGTTTTTCTCTTTTACGAGCTGGCAAAATTCTTCTTCAAGACTCAGCTTTGTGTAATAGTCGAGCGCGGAAAATGGTTCATCCAGAAGCAGCAATTCAGGATCGAACATCAGGGATTGAATAATGCTTACGCGCTGGCGCATGCCGCCGGACAATTGAGTAGGGTACTTTGTCAGCACCTGCGGGTTCAAGTGAAACATGGAAAGGTACTGCTGCATTGTTTCTTTTGCTTTGCTGCGATCGAGATTCTTGTTCAAATCGAAAGCCAGCATCAGATTGCCTTCCACTGTTCGCCATGGAAAGAGAGCATCTGATTGGAATATATAACCGATTGAGTTTTCCTTTCCTGCCTCTGCTTTAATATTTATCGATCCGGAACTGGGCTTGAGCAGTCCGGCGATCAGGTTTAAAACTGTTGTCTTTCCGCAGCCGCTTGCGCCTAAAATGCAAACGATCTCGCCTTTGCTTACGTTGAGTTCCAGCGAATTGACGGTTTTCTCCTGCTGACCTTCAAAGTCAAAGCAGAGATTTTCAATCGTCAAAAGCGGCGTCGTCGCGGTCATTTTTTTGCCGGCTTCGCCGCTGGTGCTGCCGGGCTTGCTTTGGCGGGAACGGCGAGAGCTGGTGTTTTAACTTTCTCGGCAAAATGCATGTCTACATTTTCTTTGTAGGCGCCGGAGCTTTTTAGATCACCTATTTCTTTTCGCATGGCGATGGCATTGTTCCAGGCGTTTTCCGGAAGCATTGGCGACTTGGGTATTGTGCCCTGGTCGACCAGGCGTTTGAGTGCTTCGCGCACCACCGATTCCTTTACTTCTGGGAAATCAGCTAAGGCAACTTTGACTGCTCCTTCGAAATCCTTTTGAATGAATGTCATTGCTCGCGCAATGGCATTGACTGCCTTTTGCACATCATCGGGATTCTTTTTCATGTAATCGTCGGACACGGTCAGACCGGTGAACGCGAAGTCACCCAGGACGGCTGCCGGAGAGTAAACGATGTGCGCGCCATCGCTTGTCGCTACTGAAACAATCGGTTCGATATCCAATGCCATGTCGGCTTGATTTGCTCTTACAAGTGCGAGCAATGTGCCGAACGCGCCCTGGACAATTTTGGCGTCCACTTTTTTGCCGCCGTTTTGCAAGACCTTCTTCATCACGGCATAGCTTGTTGACGGCGCTGTGTATGTGGCTATGCGGTGTCCTTTGAAGCCTTCTGGTTTGTCGAATTTCTGGATGTCTTTCTTGAATGTGACCACCCAGAATGGTACACCGCGGACGATACCAGCTACGACCTTTCCGCCTTGTCCGCGCTCTCTAGCAATTGCGGTAAATGTAGGATCGGAAACGCCGAATTGCGCGTTGCCTGTAATCACTGCGGTGAATGTCTTCTCGTCGCCGCCCGTGCTGACGAGCTTCACATCGAGGCCTTCGTCTCTGAAGAAACCCTTTTTAACGGCAACATAAAGAGGCATGTAGAGAAAAACATGACCGAACTGGGCGATTGTGATCGGTTTCAATTTTCCTGGCTGAGCGGTTGCCGGGTTTACAACCCAAACTGCCAGCAATATCTGGACGGCGATCAAACTCGCAACTTTTGACATCTATCTGCCTCGCTCTCTTGCCAGAGTGATTTTCGCATAATGTTTGTCGTTATCGAGTTACGGGCTATTTACCGGCCGTTGCCGGTACGGAAGGGCTGAAGTCTGAGCCCAGGAAAGAATGGAGGAACAGTTGTTCGCAGTCTTCTCTGACTTCATTCAAGTCCTTAGCCGTGTCGATTGCTTTCCAGAAGCAGTGCGATGGAAAGGCTTTCAGCAAACCCTGTTCAGCCAGAATCGGGAATGTGCTTACTTCGTGATCGCCTTTGTCCGGCAGCTCGTCTACTATGTCTGGTTCTAGTACATAGATTCCGGCATTTACCCAGAAGGGTAATTCCGGCTTTTCTTTGAACCCGATTACATTCATCGAATTGTCAAGTTCTAAAATTCCATAATCGCAGCGCAGAGGCACAGTCACTACCGTGGCCAGCGGCTTGTGCTTCTTGTGGAAGTCCCCCACTTGAGAAAGCGCAATGTTGGTAATGATGTCTCCGTTCATTGCCAGAACAGGCTGATTCTTATCCACTGATTCATGTTGCAAAGCCTGCTTCAAGGACCCACCGCGTCCGAGCGGCGTTTCTTCAACCAGATAATTGATTTCGACCTGATGCTTGCTGCCATCGCCAAAATAATCACTAATCAGTTCGTGCTTGTAGCCGCAGCACAAAGTAATCTTCCTCATGCCATGCAGCCGGAGAAGCTTGATCTGTAAGGACAGCAGGGGATTGCCCAGCACAGGAATCATGCATTTCGGCTTGTCTTCGGTGAAAGGGCGGAGACGTTCACCCTTGCCGCCACAAAGAATGATTGCGTGGTTCATCGAGATTCTCTGTCAAAGTTGGCTCAAATTATCTCATGGCGGCAGTTTGCGAGAATTTAGCAGCTTTTAGCTGCCCTTTTTCAGGACCACCCCTTGGTCGATTCAGTCTGTCTTTCGCCCAAATGTCATGAAGATGAAAAATTGCACAGTACATTACGGGACAGCCGATATAGAATCGACGAGACTTTCTGTTTTTTCGGATTCTAAATTTCATGAAGCTGAGCATTCTCATTCCTGTCTACAATGAACGGCGCACGCTCCGGACATTGATCGGCAAAGTTCTGGCTGTGAAGATGCCGTGCGAGTTCGAGATAATCGCGGTGGATGACTGCAGCCGTGACGGGTCAAGAGAAATTCTCACCGAGCTGGCGGCAGAAGATCCGCGCATCAAGGTTTATTTTCAAGAAAAGAACGGCGGCAAAGGCAACGCTATTCACAGGGCCATCAGTCAGATGACCGGTGATATCGCTATCGTTCAAGACGCCGATCTTGAATACGATCCCAACGAGATTCCTCGCGTCATCACTCCGATTCTGGAAGGCAATGCAGATGCCTGTTTCGGCAGCCGATATGCCGGACGAGAAACAAGAAGAGTGCTCTATTACTGGCACACTGTCATAAACAAAACACTGACATGGCTGACGAACATAGTCACCGATCTCGATCTAACTGATATGGAGACCTGCTACAAGGCTGTCAGGGCAGACATATTGAAACAAACACCGCTGCAAATGAAGCGCTTTGGCATCGAGCCGGAGCTGACGGTGAGGCTTGCGCAGTGGGGAGCAAGAATCTACGAAGTGCCGATTAGTTATGCCGGCAGGACATACGCCGAAGGAAAGAAGATTACCTGGAAGGATGGTCTGCAGGCGCTCTATGTGATCTTCTGGGCTGCGTTTCTCAACCGCACATTCACCACACATGAAGGTTACTTTCACGAGAAAGCGG
>JAYRNY010000990.1:0-5488 GCA_041911975.1 bacterium
ATGAATGTTTTCTTGATGTAAGCGGACTGCCAGACGCTGTAGCAACCGGCCGGCAACTCAAATTTACAGTAAAACAGTTCCTTGGACTGCCGGTTTGCGTCGGCATTGCTCCCACTAAAACTTTGGCGAAGCTCAGCAATAACATTGCAAAATCTACTCAAAGATTTGCTGGCGTGTTCGATTACAGTGCTCTATCAACTGAAAAGCAGGACCAGGTTTTGAAAGCTATGGCTGTTTCGAAAGTGTGGGGTATTGGCCGAAACTTGACGGAGAAACTGCAAAGTCGCGGCATTTATACGGCCTACGATTTGCGGAATGCTGACGCTGATCAAATCGGTAAACTCTACAGTGTAGTCGTAAAACGCACTTTGCTAGAACTGCGCGGTGAAGCATGTATTGGACTTGAACATGTTGGTGAAGCGAGAAAACAAATACTTTCGTCGCGTTCCTTCGGAAAGAATGTCTTCGATCTCGCGCAACTCGAAGAAGCCGTTGCTCAATATGCAACTCGTGCTTGTGAAAAACTCAGGCGCGATAGCTCAGTCACATCGGAAGTGCAAGTTTCGGTGCGGACGAGTGCATACTCTGAAAATAGTTTTTCCGACTCTAAAGTCATTGCCTTGCCGTATGCTACAGATGACACGATGTTTCTTGTAAAAACAGCTATTCAAGCCCTTCGCGACATCTATCAAAAAGGCTACACTTATCAGAAGGCCGCGGTTTCATTCAGTAAAGTGCAGCCAAAAGAAGGTAGACAGATTTCACTGTTTGCTCCTACAGGAGCAGAAGAAAAATCCGAAAAAATGATGAAAGCACTCGACGCGGCGAATTCACGTTGGGGGCGTGGAACTATTTTTCTCGCCGCTGAAGGAATAGAAAAGCCATGGCAAATGAAAGCTGAGCACAAAAGCCCGGATTACACTTCAGACTGGAATGATCTGGCGATAGTACGTTCCTAAATCAGTTGCTATCCCTATTTCAAGCATCGTCTCTAATTGCCTGCTTTCATCTTGCGCAGTCTTTCTTCAGTGTTCTTTTTCATCACTTGCATCTGCTGATCGCCGAGGCTCTTGATGTCACCTGCGAGTTGATTGAACTTCGCCAATTCGCCGGGCGTTACCTCGAAAAGAATCGGACCCTTATTGCGGACATGCCACTTCCCGTAGTGCCCTTTGTAGAAGTTGAGTTGTCCGGCAATTTTGTCGAGTAGCTGCCCTTCCAATTCGACAGTGAGAAGTTGTGAAGGGTCTGGATTTGCCGCGGAGCAAGTCAGCTTCACACGCGCATTCATGGCCTTCAATTCTCCAATCATTTGAATGCGATGATCTAGATCCTCTCTGGACTTCAGAGTTTCTACTTTCGCTCCGCCCAATGATTTGAACTCATCCAGTTTGCTTCTGTACTTTTTGACAGCATCCGTAAGTGCGTGAAGCTTTTTCGCATCTTCAGGACTCGAGGCATCGGCAATTCTGTCCATGTTTTGAGTGACGGCTTTCACTTCATCGGCGTTGAGATAGCGATTTTGCTCGAATGCCTTCTTTTCGACACTGACCATTTGCTTTGTCTCTTCAGAAAGCTTGCCCTGGGTGTCCTTATCAGGCGATGACGCGCACCCGGCGAAAAATGGAATTGTCAAAATCAGGGAAAGGCTTGCCCGCATGGATTTGAACATCGTTTTACGTTCCTATTTGCTCAAACCGGACCAGTATAACCGTATTGCCGGCCAGCCTGCCGCCGGCCAGATTTAAGGACGCACGTCGTATTTTCCGCTTATCAGGCCTTCCCAGGCGTATTTTCCCCATGTAAGACGGAGGCCTCATAAATATAATAAGTAGACCAGCGTCTTATCTCATCTGAAAACTGAGTCTCCAGCTCGTAGCGGAGACCGGAGGATCACCACTTGGGTGGCGAACGACCGAGCACGTTCGAGTTCAGTAATCTTGCAGGTTCAATGCAGCCGGCAGAAACAGCGGCTGTCGAGGCGAACAACGCCCAAAAGACTTCACAAGAAATTGCCGCAAATGATGCCAATACGCACGATTCGAGCAGTTGGTTCGCGGAAAACATCATGGACCCGTTCATTCATGGGACAGGCGTAGCGCAAGCTTACAATACTTTTGCCCCCGAAAAGCACCAGATCCATTTGCCGGAATATCACCAGGCAAAGATGTTTTCAGGCGACTGGGCAGTCCAGAGTCTATCCGGGGCCGCTGGAGCGATCATCCCATATGTGCTTGCCGGCAAAGCGGTTGGAGCCGGGATGCGCGCGGCAGGCGTGCAGATGGGTGTGCGGGGCGGTGTCGCCCGCGTTCTTGCCAGTGAAAGTGTCGCTCAGATAGCAGGGGCGGGCGTTTACGACTTCATCAAGAAACCCAATCAGGGCGAAACACGCTTTGGCAATTCCATCGGCACGATGGCCGGCTTTACAGTCTTCGAGGGCGGTAATAAATGGCTGGGCAAAGCTATCCCGACGGCGGCGAGCACAGGCTTGACCAGAGCAGCGCTGACCGGCGTAGGACGCATCGGGGTAGGCGCTGCCGGCGGTCTTGTTACCTACGACAGCTCAAATCTGACCTCCAGTTTCATGACCGGGGAGAAAAACCACGCCACCATGGACGGACGTATCTCGGCCATGGCCAACGGCGGATTCATTAACCTGGCTCTGCCTCCTCTGCAAAAGGGCGTCACCAAACTTGCCGACATCGCGGTAAACAAGCCACTCGGTCGCGGCATTCCAATCGAGCGCTACCTGAAAGAACAGGGGCTAAGCGACTCGGAAATCGCTAATTTGTCCTACGAAAACCGCCTGGCGCGAGTTCGTGAAATTAGAGCTTCCGAGGGCGGCTCCAGGGCTGAAGTGCCGAGAAATACGGTCGTTTTTGACGCCTCCCAGGGCATTGGCAAGCTCGCTCACGAGTTGACGCACCTCAAGCTTTCCTCACAGTATGAACCTGGATACAAGCTGGTCGCGGAAAACCTGAAGACTGATCCGGTGGTGGCCGAAGCGCAGTTCATGCAAATTCGCGCCGAGATGGAATCGCAAGCCAGACAAGCCGAGCAGAGAGTGCAAGCACGCGCTACCGGCACGACACTGGATGTGGTGACAGATGTGGCAAAACTCGGCGAGCAAACCGCGGTGGACGGAAGGTCCTACAGCGAGATCTGGAAAGACGAGTTCAACCAATTCAAAAACGATCCCACATTCCGCCCGAAAAGAGAATATTCCGGTTCGCAAGAAACCGCGAAATCCGAAGAACTCCGTAAAAAAGAATCAGAACAGAAGCCGGCGGATGACAGCAAGGGCGTTCTCATCCCGTTCGACAAAGCGACGCTCGGCCTTCCGGAACCCCTGGGCGCGACAATCACCGACAAGGGCGTCAATTTCGCGGTGCAGTCCTCCGCTGCGGCCGGCGTGGATCTCGTTTTGTTCAAAACGGCAGATGCCAAAGTGCCAGACCAGATTCTTCCCATGTTCAAAACAGGCGATGTCTTCCACCGGCATGTCGAAGGCTTGAAGGCTGGAGACTTCTACTTGCTTAGATCTCATGGCGAATACACTCCCGAGGCTACCGGCGATCGTTTCAACTCCAATAAAGGTCTACTGGACCCGTACGGTAAAGCTGTGACTGGTGATATTAAGCCTACGGGCAAGGGCGAAGAGCTTGGTTTTGACAATTCGAATCCAGGAAATCCCAAACGCCACCTGCAGCCCAGCGAGATTGACAGCATGGCGACAATGCCGAAAAACGTCGTCGTCGACACCAAGGCATTCAACTGGGAAAGCGACAAGCTGCCCGCAGTTCCGATGTCGGACGCTGTAATTTACGAGCTCAATTTGCGCGGCTTCACTGCGTCCGATATGAGCATTGCGCCTCAATTGCGCGGCACTTATCGCGGCTTGATTGAGAAGATTCCATACCTCAAGGACCTGGGTGTTACTTCGATCGAGCTGATGCCAATTATGAAGTTCCACGCGGAGGACTCCACGCGCGTCAACCCAGAGACAGGCGAGCCCTTGAAGAATGCCTGGGGCTACAACACCATGGCATACCAGGCACCGGAAGGAAGATTTGCGGCTGACGGGCAGCTCGGACAGCAAGTCAACGAGTTCAAGTCGCTCGTCAAATCGATGCATGACAGTAATCTCGAAGTGATACTGGATGTGGTGTTCAATCACACAGCGGAAGGCGGACCCACGGGTCCGACGTTCAGCTTCAAGGGCCTGGACAACAAGCAATATTATTTGCTCTTGCCTAATCACCCTGAGCTCTATTTCGATGCTACCGGCTGCGGCAACACCGTCAATGCCAACAATCCTGCTGTGCAACGATTCATTCTCGATTCGCTCAAATATTGGGTGAAGGACTACCACGTCGATGGCTTCCGCTTCGATCTGGCAACCATCTTCAACTACGATTCGATCGGAACATTCAAAGACAAGACACCGATCATCGAAGCGATTGAAAAGGACCCGCAATTCGGCAATATCAAGTTCATCGCCGAGCCGTGGGACATCCTGAATTACCGTCTGGGTCACTTCTCGGACCGAATGTGGGCTGAGTGGAACGGTGACTTCCGCGACCGCGTGCGCAGCTTTGCTCGCGGTGAGGCCGGTCAGACAGCCACGTTGGCAGATCGAATTGCCGGATCGCCCGGCTGGTTCGACGAGGCAAAAGGACGAACCTCCATCAACTTCGTCACCGCGCACGACGGCTTCACTCTCAACGATCTCGTCTCTTACAACGAGAAGCATAATCATGCCAACGGCGAAGACAATAGAGATGGAAGCAACGACAACAAGAGCTGGAATTCCGGTTTTGAAGGCGAGCTGGAAAAATCAAATCTGCCTGAATGGCAGAAGTACGAAATCAGGCATCTGCGCGACCGGCAGATCAAGAATATGATGGCGTTGCTTATGTTGTCTCGCGGTACGCCGATGATGCTTTACGGAGATGAGACTCGGCGCACGCAAAACGGCAATAACAATGCCTACAATCAAGACCGTTTGAATATGATGAACTGGCATGAATTCGATAAGAACGCCGACATGCATCGATTCACCAAGATGATGATCGATTTGCGTAAAACCCATCAAATCGGTCGCACAAAACCTGACAATATCCAGTGGCATGGCACCGAACCGTTCAAGCCGGATTTCTCAGACGGGGCCAGATTCATCGCCTGGCAGACTACACCGGCTGCACCCGGAATCCGACCGCTCTATCAGGCGTTCAACGCCTACTGGGAGCCTCTGACCATCAAGTTGCCGCCCGGCAAATGGTCGCGTCTTGTCGATACTAATCTGCCTACCGGTCAGGACATAGTCACCAGCGAAAATGCCACTCCTCTGGAACACGAATATGTCATCCAACCGCGGTCTGGCATTGTTCTGCAAGGAAAGTGAGAATTACAGCGATTTGACAATCTGTCCGAAGCGACCATTGACAGTGTCTTTTGTCGTTATGTTCTTGCTGTCCAGATAGAGCAT
>JAYRNY010000991.1:0-2094 GCA_041911975.1 bacterium
CAATCCCCAGGGGCAGCCTCTTGCGGTTGATGGATTGGCGGAAAACTTCGGTGTCCTGACCGAGCTGGAGGGCACGGCAACGGTCGTAGTGCCTTACCTGACCAAGTCGGGCAAGACCTGGCAACAGGTAGCCGAGACTCTTCGCAAAGAGCTGAAAGAGCTTGTAAAACAAAAGCCAGGTGGCGTTGACGCCCGCATTCAGATAGGTGCCGGACGGATGGCCGAGACTACCTTCGACCTGGCGGAACGCTACAGGGAAGCCCGGCAGGCGCTTATCGTCGGCTCGATGATGCACGGAGATAAGGAGTTTACGATTGGCTACGGGGAGCTGGGCGTAAAACGCTTGCTCTACCTGATGATCGACCATCCGGAGCTGGAGCGTTTCTGCGAAGAAATCATTGAACCTCTTGAAAGTTACGACGAAGAATGGGAAAGCGAGCTGGTGCCGAGCCTACGTGTCTATCTCAATGAAGGCGCGAATTTGAACTCCGCAGCCCGGGCGCTTTTCATTCACCGGCATACACTGCGCTATCGCCTCGAGCAAATTGCCGAAATTCTCAAAGTTGATATCGACTCGCAAGAAGTATTGCTAAACTTGCAGATCGCTTTTCAGATTAGAGACATGATGAGCGGCAACACAGGGAAGAGGGGATGAGCGGCAAAGCCATCCATGCAATTGAGATTTCCAAGCGCTTCGGAACAACGCAGGCGGTGCGAACGCTTAACCTCGATGTGGAAGAAAGCGAGTTTTTCAGCCTTCTGGGCCCGTCCGGATGCGGCAAGACCACGCTTTTGCGTATGATCGCCGGTTTTGAAGCTCCCAGCGAAGGTCAGCTTTTCGTGGGCGGCAAGAACGTGCTCGGTGTTCCACCTCATAAGCGCCCTGTCAACATGGTTTTTCAAAGCTATGCGCTCTTTCCGCATCTGACTGTTTTTGAAAATGTAGCTTTCGGGCTGAAATCCGGCCCTAGAATCAAGTCCGACGAAATTGCCACCCGTGTAGGAGAGGCACTAAATCTGGTGCGCCTCTCGCATTTATCCCAAAGATATCCGACGCAGCTGTCCGGCGGCCAGCAGCAACGGGTGGCGCTGGCGCGCGCTGTAGTAAACCGTCCCATGGTTCTTTTGCTGGACGAACCGCTCTCGGCTCTCGATCCGCAAATTCGCGAAGAAATGCAGAACGAGCTGGCCAGGCTGCAGCGTGAATTGAATATGACATTCGTCATGGTTACTCACGATCAGAGCGAAGCACTGGCACTTTCCAGCCGCATTGCCGTTTTCTACAACGGCAATCTGGAGCAGGTGGGAACGCCGAAGGAAGTCTACGAGCAACCGGCAACTCCGTTTGTCGCACGTTTTATCGGCAACACCAACTTGATAGAGGGCACGCTGCTCTCGTCCGACAGCGGTTCGGCAAAAATCAAGTTGTGCGATCAAAGAGAAGTCGTCATTGAAGGCTGCACCGTAAATGGTGTCAGTCCCGGCAGCAAGATTTTGGTTTCGATCAAGCCGCAAGCCATGAAAATCCAATCCTCTGATGCGAAAAACGGGCTCTCCTCTACAGTCACCAGCCGCAGTTATCTGGGAGCTTCGACAGAATACGTGGTCAAGTCCGACCTGGGCGTGGACCTCAGGGTGGCGTCCGTGACGGGACAGGGCAAGCCTTTCGACATTGGTCAGAATGTAGTCCTTGATGTAGATTGGCTAAGCTGCACGCTTTTGAAAGAAGGCGGCGGTGAAACTCATATGCCGGAGACGGCAGAGTCTGAGTCGAAGGACGGAGACTGACGTAGAATGAGCCTATCTCGGCGCACATTTTTACGGGGTCTTGCGGGCATGACCGGGGCGCTTATGGCGCCCGGACTGACTGGCTGTGCAAGAGGCAGGCGCAGGGATGGCGAAGGCAATGCGCTGAACATTTACAGTTGGGCCGATTACGTGCATCCGGACACGATTCCCGGATTTGAAAAGCGCACTGGCGTGCGAGTCATATACGATACGTTTGCCTCTAATGAAGCGCTTCTTGCAAAGCTGCAAGCGGGTGCTTCAGACTACGATATTGTCGTACCGACCGGCTACATGCTGCACCAACTG
>JAYRNY010000992.1:0-3635 GCA_041911975.1 bacterium
CTGCATTCTGTGTGGCCGCCATTTGTTTTTGCATTTATGCCGTGCCTCGCTCCTGCAGCAACTATTCTCCGCGCGGCAGCCAGATGGCCAGTGACGGGAAAGTGCCGGACCAAGCCGTGAATGCTTCCTTTTCCTTTTTCGCCAGATGATAGCTGACGAGGGCCTGGTCGACGCTCAGTTCGTTCTGCCGAAACAGCTTGTACTGGCGCGCAGCGGTCGCGACATCCATCTTCTCTTCCGGAGTGAGGAAACCGTTTCTCTCCATGCACTCGATTACATCGTTTGGAATCGAGCGCGAAATTTCTCTGGCTCGATCCGTAATCGCAGGCAGATATTGCCACGAGTCTTCCATCTCCGAATCATCAGACAGCAAGCTGGAGACACTGCGATCCAGCCCGGCAGATATTTTTCTCACGCGCAGCTTCGTCAAGCGCAGAAATTGGCTAAACGTAAGCACTTCCGTACGTCCATTGGTCTTAGGATGTCCATCCAGCGAGGTTTGAATCCTCTGCAAAAGCTGCACTGCAGCTCGATATGCCATCTGTTTGTCCTTAATCATCTGCAGTACCAACTCAGCAGAGCGAACGTCGTGCAAAGACATCAAAGACATACTCGTAACCACTTCTTCAACACTGACAGACTCAGCTTTCGTCTTCTCTGCAACGGCTGCAGCCTCAGCTTCATCAAGCAAATTGGCGTCTTTCAGCAAATCCAGGATAGCGATGTCTTTTACCTTTGCAGTGCTCGCAACTGAAGAAACCGAATCAAGAAAGCTTTTGACGGAGGATATCTCATCAAATGCTTCTTCCCTGTCGATTTGCCTTTCCCGAATCAGCTTTTGCATTTTCAAGGCTTTGTCCAGTATGTCCGGCTGCAACGCACCTGATGCCATGAGCACCCTGCCCATGGGCAATCCGGTCGACTTCGACAGGATGGAGCACTCTTTGTGTATCTTGCGACTGATGAATTCACCATCTAAGAGCAGCGAGCCAAGACGGTTTTTCGACTCGCTTTTCAAATCAACTGCCATGACGTCCAAAGCGATCTTGAGCGTGATGCCTTTTTTGACCGACAAACTCAATGAATCGACCGCTTGCGCCAAAGTCAAAAGCTTGTCTCGCACCAGGGACTGAGCGATTACAGCGTTCGCCAAGCCGTCGAAATCGAGCTTGTCCATGAGCACCAGCTCCAGCCCAATCGGAAGACCGCTGGTGGCGCTGTTCTTCAACGCTTTCTCTATATGCTCGTTCTTCGCCAATCCGCTGGCAACAATCAGTTCCCCGATTGGTATGTCAGGCGAAATTTGAACCATCAACAGCCCGCCTCGTTTCCCGTGCCCACTCTGCCAGGCGGTCTCCGCATCTTCGCCTAGCGAAAGGGAGCCACGTATTCGTAACATACCAAACATTCTCTCTATATTCTTATGCCTGGAAGCAAGAAAAGAATCACACCCAGGGGTGAACCACTGCCAGAGTTAAGATTCAGGCATTCCGGGCAGAAATTTGGTTTCATTAGGGGTATGGCAAATCAAGAGAAGATCAGCTGGGAAAAATTGACCAGTGGAAATCTCTGGGTGATTGCCGGATCGCTTTTGCTCCGTTGTCTGTTCCTCGCGCTTTTCAATTTCCCGCTGAGAGAGCGGGTTTGTGGCTCAATGCTTATCCGGACTGGGCTTTTCCCGAGTCACTCAAGCTAGACAATGCGGCGGTGTTTTGCAAGGCACACCCACCATTGCTGATCATCCATAGCAAGCACGATCGCTCGGTTTCATTTTCAAACGCCGAAGATTTATACAAGAATTCAATCGAGCCGAAGACATTGTTGACGATTGATGATGGTCCACACTGCTGTTTTGGAAAGCGTGATGAATGCTTGCTTTCAGTGCAATCGTTTTTAAATCAAAACAAAATCTAAAGAAAACTGGCCTGCTCGAATTTGCGAAAAGCGGTCTAACAAAGCCGTAAAAGGGTGATCTTACCTTCACTTTTCATTTTATTCACAACAAAGAAACGCACTTGGTGTTTTAATGTTCTGGCTAACCGCTTTGAAAGCGGCCGGCTTCCCCAGGAATCCCGTACGCGCAAACCAAATTCGCTGGAACTGCCGCAATCCCTTTGCTGCAGTAGCGAGATCCGTATTTAAACCGGCACGCACGCAAGTGCGATTGCCGGAGTGGGCAGTTGCACTGAGTTTCCGGAAATGAATCAATACACGACAGACATCAAAGTTGGCGAATTGCTTGTTAAGGCAGGCGTTATCACAGAAGACGACCTGAGTAAGGCGATAGAAACAGCGCAAGAAGAAAACTTGCACCTTGGACTGGCACTGGTCAAAAACGGTGTCCTTTCGGTGGACGAGCTGCGCGCCGCCATCGATGCGCAAGCCGCGCTCAAAGACAAACAATGCGATGCGCGCACCGGCTTCAGAGCGCTGCGCACGGCAGTGAAAACCAAAAACACTTTCGAGATGTCTCTGGGTGAAGTAAAGCGCGCCGCTTCATCCGGCGGTCCGTCAAACAGATTGGGCGGATTGCTCCTGGAAGCAGGGCTCATCACATGGGAGCAATTCCAAGCCGCGCTCACACAGAGCCTTTCCACCGGGCTGCCTCTGGGTCGCTGCCTGGTGCTCAACAATGTCATAACTGCCGAAGTTTTAGAACTCGCGCTCGAGTTGCAAATTCGCGTGCGCGATGAAATTACCAAACGTGAAGACGCCGTCGCCGCCCTGAAAGGGGATCTCGAAGACAACCGCCGGGCAGTCTTGACTGGTGAATTCGGTGCAATCGGCAAGGACGCCAGAAAGCACACCGTGCGCGTCGGCGAGCTCCTCGTGAAATCTGGTGCAGTGGCATCGCACGAAGTTCTCGAAGCGCAGGAATCGGCTGTGGCCAACGGTCAGCGCATCGGTCAAGCGCTTCTCTCTAGAGGTTTGATCCAGCACGCGACTCTCGAAGCCGCGCTTGCAGTGCAGCAAATGATCGACAACAGCTTTATCACCGAAGAGCAAGCTTCCTTGTGTCTGGCTCGCGTACACTCGATGCGCAGCCCGCTTTCGCAGGCAATGGTCGACCTGGGACTGGTGACACGCAGACGCTTCCAGACTCTCAGCGATGTTGACAAACCGGAAGTCGCAGCAATTCCGACGCCGACTGATATTCCGAATCAGCGCATTACCGTCGGAATGCAAAAGCAGTTTTCTCACGGCAATGCCGACCGCAACGAATATCTAAAAGCCCTCAGCCATGCTTATGAAACGCTGGCGGATGTGGCTCTGGATCGCGGCGACTATGTAGAAGCGGAAGCAAACTTCTGCACCACTTTATCGCTGAAGACCGCGCTCTACGGTCAGGATTCCATCGAGCTTGTCGATGATTATCTCAGCCTGGCTGCCACTTTGTGCTTCCAGAGCCGGCTCACCGAGGGCGAAAAATCGATCTTGAAAGCGATCAATATTGTTGAAACACAATCACCGTATCGCGCCGACAAAGCAGCGCTTTGCTTCAGCGGTCTGGGGCGTGTGTATCTGCAACTGGGACGCTTCCAGGAAGCGGAACCGCTGATCGCCCGTGCTATAGCCGTCACGAAGATGTCTGAAGGCAATGGCAGCGAAAGGCTGAGCCGCCAACTGATTGCCAC
>JAYRNY010000993.1:0-4182 GCA_041911975.1 bacterium
CGGAATACAACACCCCAGCCTTGCAAATTTCCACCGTCAAAAACACCATATGCATGCGGCTCTAGAGTGTCATGCCTTAAATCCAGTTCGTCCTTGCGAGAATTTCCCCGGTTTAGAGATTCAGGGTCCAGTTTGCCCGCTTTTGGTTTAGCTTTCGTATATCCGTTATCTGCAATGAACTGCTCAGCAACTCTAATAGCTTCTGCTTCGGAAAGTTTCTTGGGATCGGCTTGTGCGGGCATTGTCAGAAAAAGAGAACTAATCAGGAAAAGGCAGGCGCCAGGCACAGTGAGCTGCTTCATAACACATTTACTTTTTGACATGAACTCGCTCATGCTCGCTGCGAATTTTGCTGTACACCATCCAGTTAGGGTCGCTAGTCACATTCAAATCGACCTTATAATCGCTTGGGACTTTTAGTGCTGCTTCCGCATCATGGGCAATCTTTTCCGATTGCACATAGAAGAGAAACTTACGGACACCATCATGTGTCTGGACTGCCACGAATTTGCCTGTGTCCCTCTGAGCGATCATTGAATTCAGCTGATCTTCGATTTCGTTAGCTTTCGATGTTTCGTCTTTTTCAGGTCGACCATCTCTGGTTGGATGCAAGAAATTAATCGCATAGACTGCGCGAAAAGGATACCTTGCGTCGCCCATTCTCAAACCCATGTTGATGCGCACGAAGATTGGCTTTCCATTGGCTTCGCCGCGCCCCACTGTCCATGATTCGGTTGGACTGTTGGCGGAAAACGCAGGATTGATAAGTGAAACCGAAAAGATAGCCAGGCAGGCGCCAATAAAGTTTTTAGCAGGTAACTCACGTAGTTTTTTCATGTGGAAAGTTCCTATTGGTGAGTTATTTATATCAGCTCTCGCGGTTTCTGAATAATATACATGCCGATGCAAAACAGCACGACTGCGCCAATGACAACGGCGTAGAAGTGAGGTCCAAAGCCGGTCTGGATAACGCAATCCTTCGGATTTGCAGGGTCGTAATAGGCTGTAATAGTCGACCCTGGAGGATGCTCTCGTTTTACATCTTCATCTTTCGGACCAAGAGGATCAATGGTCCAGGTATAATTGACCCCCGCATAAGTGATACCATCCACGGTGAACTCAAAAGCAATATGTGGACGTCCGAAATATTCCGGAAGAAAAATTTTCGTGAGCAGCTCATCAATTGCGTCGTACTTTGCACCGGCAGCAATAGCCGATTTGAACGTAACGACTTCCGCTTCGACCGGCGTCCATGTCCTGCTGCTATGCGCTTGTTGCACATAGACAAATTGGCTTACCATCAGATATATGGCTCCCATCATGACTAGCCCGCCAAGCAGCGGACCCCAATCGCGAAAAAGATACTTGAAGAACAAAGTTATAGGGTTCTTGCTGGAAATTCAAGCCAGATGCTGGAGGGCTGCTGCATCATATAGCCACGGTAATGCCTTTCCCAATTATGCATGAAATCTTCTTCCGCCATTTCCTTTGCGACCGCAGGCGGCAATTGCATATCGATCTGCTTGCGCCGTCCATCAGTGCGATACATTACCCGAGCAATCCGATTTTGCTGTGAATAATACGCGGCAATTGTCGTCCACCTGTCTAAGATCGATGCTTCCAGTTTGATGTGGAACTCATCGTGATTGGTTACGGACTCATTGATAAGAACACGGCAACAATCGGAGAGTTGAACTACCGCTCCGATCGAGTCTGTCAATTCTTCCGGCTCGAAAATTGCGATTTCTTTTGCTTCTACCTCGGGTTCTACCTGTGCAAGAATTTCTGCTGCGGCAGCCCGTGTCACTTCCTCGCGATCAAAGAGGATTCTTGGCGCCGGCGCTTCTTCATCGAAGGCGGTTGCTGCCTCTGCAAAAATTCCTTTCGGTATTCTCACAGGGTCGAAGTCACTCTTTTCAGACTCGCTTTTCGGAGATTCACGCGACATGAAATTGGCGCGGAAGACATCCTGTTCTTCTTGAGTCGGCAGATTAATCGACATTCCCGGTTGAATGTATGGAACTCGCGCACTGCCGTCACCCATCATCTTGACCATGGGACGGTTGATTGTAACTAGCAAGCCGACAAATCTGACATCACCAAGACTCTTTTCGGCAATTTTTTCCAGAGTGTCGCCAGCCAGGACGAAATAGCGGGCTCGGTTCAACCCGTGGCTATTTCTACCTGATGGTTTGCGTTGAGCCCAACCGGTTAGTTTCTGAAAAGCGCCCATGTGCAGGCCGAATCGGCCGCTTCCGTTAGACATGTTGAGGTCCTGCCACGAAAAAATAATTAGCCCTTGTCAAGAAGATACCAGACTTAGTTGATTTTCCAAGTACCAGTTTTCTAATCAAAGACCAAACCAGCACGCTCTTTTGCCGCTTTTATGCAAATCATAATAGGACGTAGGACGGCAGTTTATAAGGGTTTTACCCCAAGATTAGTCGGGCAACAAGTGCCTAGGACGGCTTCCCGACCGCCAGGGCAAGGGTGGGGATCTTCCCATTGGAATGCTGATGCGAGACTGGAACTTGAAATATCCAAAAGCTGCAGCAATTCCCTCGAAATTTCCAACCAAGGCACGCTGCGCGACGATTTCATACTCGCGGCCGATAAGATCGCCTAGGGAAGGTCGATTACGATTATGGGATGAGCGCTGAGCTGGTCTATGGCTATTTCGCCGACGCTGTAGTGCACAATTTCCCCACCGTGCTTGTAAGACACGCTGTCACGATCGGCTTTCAACTCTTCCAGTGTAGCTTTAGCTGTTTGTGGATCGAGTTTTTTCAACAGGGATATGGCATACAGCCTCCCAGCTGGGCTGGCATTGTGGGTGAGCCAGATTACATCGGTCTTTACGCCGACGCCGGCCTGGGCTGCTTCTTCAAAAGCCTTCCTCAGTTCGCTTTTCGGGGCGTTAGCCGGCAATCTGGAGTCTTCTACCTGCTTGGCATTTTTGAGAGTTTCCAGGCAGGGCGGCAGCTTCACCGCCGTCTCTTCAGCAGCCAGTGTTTTCGGGGTTGGAGCCGCTTCTTCGGCGCGAGCGTTATTACTTAATCCAGACAAAAGTAGAAAGCTAATAATTAGTGCGTTAGTTGCTGGTTTCATGGGCATATCCAGTTTGTGGACCTTTTGCGTGATTCAATTTAGCACGCTGCCGCTGGGACACGTATCCAGTCTGAACATCAAAGATTGGTCGGTTTCTGCTACCCGCAAAGCTACTATTGATGAGCGCAGGACACCTCTCGCTATAAACCCAACCCCCAACCTTCGTTCGTGAATACATCCTGGGATCAATACAAAGAGGCTGCCGAAGCGGCAGCGGCACGTGGCGACTTCGCCACTGCCGAGTCTCTCTGGACGCAACTCCTTGCAGCTGCCGACCACGCCGGACACCACGATGCCCGATTTGCACTTGGGCTCGACAGTTTGGGCAAGGTATATGCGGCTCAAAAGCGTTTCCCTCAGGCTGAAGCAGCTTACATGAAGGGCATACAGGTCAAGGAAGCACTTTTTGGGCGAACCAGCATTGAAGTGGCAAAGACATGCAATTTCTTAGCAGCTCTTTGTTACGAACAGGGGAAATTTGAGAAGACGGAAGCGCTTGGTAATCGCGCGCTTTCGATCTATCAGTCACTGCTGGGCAATGACCATCCGGCGGTAGCGACAATGGCAAATAATCTAGGTCGCCTAAGGCAAAAGATTGAACGTCCTGCCGCTCCTGCACCTGAACAAGCTGCTCCCGTGGCTGTTGCACACATGCATCCCACGCACGCGCAACAACAGGCTTCTCCTGTGGCTTTGGCACCACCTCCTCCTCCGCCACCACCTCCACCGGTGCAGAGTCCGCCCTCGTACGAACAAACCGCTCCTGCATACGACCAATCAACGCAGTATGCGCAGCAGCAAACATCACCAAACAATCCGCAATACGCGCAGCAGCAAACGCCATCAAACAATCCTCAGTATGTGCAGACGGCACAGAGTGGTAACTATTTACAGCCTCCTCAGCAGCAAGTCGCCGGCTACCCAGTGGAAGCGCAATCGCAAAACCCTGGCTATGCTCAGCCTGCAGTGCAACAGCAAGCAGTAGTGCCACCGCCATCGCCACCACCTGTCGAGCAGCCACCCGTTGCGCAGGCCCCGCAGATGCAGTACCAGCAACAACCAGCTCAGCAGCAG